>JBEBWQ010000060.1:0-10766 GCA_040392075.1 Microbacterium sp. | reverse complement strand
AGGCGCCCATCCATCCGCTCAATGTACGGGGATCACATCGCCGGAGTCCACCGCGAGGGCGAGTCCGCCGGGTTTCCGTGAGCGGGGGGCGCACGGAGAGAACAGGGATCGTGAGACTCAGTTCTTGAGCATCGTGTAAAAGCTCGTCTGAGTCCTCTCTCGCAGATAGTACGGACTGCGTTCGAACACCGCTTCGGCAAGCTGCTCTTGGATCTTCGCGAGATCCCCCTCCAGTTCATATATCGCCAGCCAGCGGTTCCCCTCTGACGCCGTCGATGCATACCGCTTCGCGGAGACGACGCCGGGAATCGCCAAAAGGTCCGGAATGTGCACCGTGTCGTACCAGTCGTGGAACTCTGCTTCGCGTCCGGCTTCGCACTCGGTGGAGGTGATCATGATGTGCGTCGGGCTGGCCATATCGCTCCTTAGGGGATCAATCCCGCGGCTCTCGGCAGGAAGAGGATGATGTCGGGGAAGATGAACAACACCGCGGTCACGGCGATGTCGAGGAGGATGAAGGGTGTCACCGCCCGGAAGATCCTCTCCGCCGGTTCCTTCACGATCCCCGACACCACGAAGATGTTGATGCCGACCGGGGGCGTGATGAGACCGATCTCGATCAGCTTCAGAACGAGGACTCCGAACCAGACTCCGCTGAATCCGAGCTCGATCGCCACGGGGGCGAGGATCGGGACGGTGATCAGCATGATGGACAATCCGTCGAGGAACGTCCCGAGGGGAAGGAGCAGCAGAAGCATGAGGCCCACCACGGCAAGAGGTGGCAAGGGGAGAGTGCTCATCCACTCCGCGATCACACGCGGTGTTCCCGAGAGGACGAGAGAGTAGGTGAAAAGCGACCCTCCGAGCAGAATCAGGAAGATCATGCTCGTCGAGCGTGCCGTGTCCAAGACCGAGTCCCAGACCACCTTTCCGAACGGCTTGAACTTGCGGATCGAGATCGCGACGATGATCAGCGACGCCAATGCACCGAGCGCTCCCGCCTCCGTGGCAGTCACCAGACCCGAATAGATTCCTCCGGCGACGATGACGAAAAGGATCCCCGCGATGAGAATGGCACCGAGCTCCTCGCGGAAGAAGGTCCCGCGGCGCTTCACCGCAACCGCGGCGGTTTCGTGCCCGCCCTCCATCAGAGCAACACGAGAAGCTTTCGCGTCACGTCGACCCCCGCCGGCGCGCACGGCGTGGGCTGCGGTCGCCACCGCCTCAGTGGCAGCCTGAGCCGGTGTCAGCACTCGTTCGGCCTCGATGACGATGCCGGCCCCCTTCACCCGGTTCTTCCGCACAGTCGCGGACACGACGACGAAAGCCGCGAGAACGACCGCCGACAGGATGCCGGGGACGATGGCCGCGAGAATCATCGCACCGACGCTCTCCCCCGCGATGACCGCGTAGATCACGATCGTGACGCTGGGCGGGATGAGGGCTGCGAACGCGCCTGCGGCCGCGACCACTGCCGCGGCGTAGGCGCGCGAATAGCCGTGCTTCGTCATCTCGCCGACGGCGATCCGGCCGAACACCGCGACATCCGCGGCGCTGGATCCGGAGATTCCGCTGAACATCGCCGTGGCGAGAGTGGTGGCCGCGGCCAGGCCCCCCGGAAGCCTCCCGGTCACCCGGGCCGCCGCGCGGAAGATCCGTTCTCCGATGTTCGAGTTCGAGATCAGGGAGCCGAGCAGGATGTACATCGGTATCACGAACAGCGCGAACTTGGCGGTGGAAGAGTACGGCATCGTCTGCAGGGCAGACGCTGCCACTCCCCATCCGTCGATGAGGACGATGCCGACGACACCGGCGATGCCGATCGCGATGGCGACATGCATCTCGAGCAGAATAAGGATCACGAAGACAACGATCGAGATCAGCGCGGCGTATTCAGCCACCATCACACCCCTTCTCTGGCATCAGGTTCCAGTCGTTACGGCCGATCACGGAAGTCCCTCCATCTCACGTGTCAGTGCGGTCTCACGGTGAATGAACCGTGCCCAAGCGCGCACGCACTCGGTCACGAGCACGATCAGGAAAAGGACGAGGCCGATCACGATGACGATGCGAGCCGGCCAGACCGGAATGGTGACGACCGCATACCGGTGCTCGCCGGCCGCCGTCGAAGCGAGCGCTCGCAGAAGGTTCTCGTAGGTGAGCCAGGCGATGAACGCGGATGAGATGGTCAGCGTGAGAGCGCGGGAGATGTTCGCCCAGAACTTCGGCAGGAGATTGGTCAGCATCGGTGTCCGCACATGGGTACTGGACATCTCTGCCGTTGACATCCCGAGGTACGCCAGACCGGCCATCGCCACCTCGATCGTCTCCACCGATCCGAGAATGCCCCGAGATCCCGTCTCCCGCAGCGTGACGTCGGTGATCGTCAGGAACATCAGCGCGAGGTACCCGAGCCCGGCGATTCCGCCGGCGATCAGTGACAACCTACCCACGAGCCGTTGGAACCGGCCGTCGCCGATGATGTTCTCCATGGCGTCGGCGTCCACCGCCGCAGGCACCTCCGGGGCGGCGCGTGCGGTGGCCTTGTCATCGAGCACCCCCTCGATAGAGGACTTCTCTTGTTGCACCCTCATTGCACACTCCTCATTGAGCATCGTCCTCATCCGGTGACGGCAGGACGCGTGATTGGCCGTCTGGCGCGACCGGTCCTAGTGATCCGTTCCGGCGAGGGACGAGTGCATCCCCACTTGCACAGCGGCGCTGATGAAGGGCTCGTCGTGATCGTTGCGCCATCCGTGCGGCACTCCGCGCATGACGATCACGTCACCGGCCTTCGCCTCGACGTCCTCCCCCTCGAGCGTGATCGTGATCGCTCCGCTGACCACGTAGTGGTACTCGATCGTGGGCGTCGCGTGCAGCCCGGCTTCGACGCCGGCACCGATCGTCACCAGGTAGAAACGGGTCCCGTCCGTCGGTACGGCCATCTCGCTCCAGAGGGCAGCATGATCTGCGCGGCTGGAGATGTCCAGAGACGGGGACTCCTTCCATAGCGTGTTGGAGGCGATGCCCGGGTATGTCCTGTTGAAGGCGATGTGTGGGGCGACGTCGTCGATGACGGTCTCCGATGCGCCGTCTTCGTTGACACCGATCACGATGCGCCGGGGCTTGAGGCGCTCCACCAGGCTTGCTTCGTCTTCGATGCGTGCGTCTTCGCTGGTCATTTCACTGCCTCTCTTCGGGGATCTGTCTTCTCGGCATCCGGCCCGCTACGGCGCCTGGACGCCCGCCGACTCGAACGCGACCGAGATCGCGCGCATCGCCTGGCTGGACCGTGGCGCCCCCGCATACGCGGCGACCTGGACGATCGTCTCGACGATCTCGACAGGCTCTAGGCCCATCTTCAGACCGATGTCGACGTGCGTCTGGAGCTGCGAGGCGGTGTCTCCCAGAGTCGCGAGGATGGCGATCGTCACGAGTTCGCGGATCTTGTCCTCCAGGCCGTCCCGGGGGTAGACCTCACCGAAACTCGTCGAGATCGAGTACTGCGCGAACCGGGGGCTCCTGCTGTTCAGTCCCTCGAGCATCGCGTCGACGGCCTCGTCTCCCCGCACCTTCCGGAGGTACTCCACACCCCGCTCAAATCGATCGTCAGCCATCCCTCTGCCCTTCATTGCGCCCTCGGCATCGTCGCCGAGAAGAGTCGGATCTCTCACGTTCTGGTCCGTCGGATATAGACGACAGAGCGTTCGTTCGGTAAGCCTAGCAGTCCGTTTCCTGACGTCAAGCCGGTGTGTGCCGACCCGAGTTAAGCGCTCGTTCGGTAAAGTGGGATCCGGTCGCGATGCAGCGGCGCATGTACCTAAGACCATGATGAGAGTGCGGAACGATGGTCGATATCAATACTCCGAGTCCTCCGGCTGCTGACGTCGCGGCGTGGCGAAGCTTCGACGGTTCGGGAGTGCCGCCGATCCTCGAAGCCGCTCTCGGACGGTTCGTGGAACAGGGATACCATGGCACCACGACGCGCGTGCTCGCGGCAAGCGCCGGCCTCTCCATCGCGGGTCTCTACCATCACTACCCCTCGAAGCAGGCGATGCTCGTCGCCCTCATGGAGTATGCGATGCAGGACCTCTGGTCCCGCTCGGTCGCCGCTCTCGAAGAGGCTGAGGACTCGGTCGAACGTCAGCTGCGACTTCACATGGAATGCCTCGTGCTCTTCCACGCCCACCGGGGCCAGTTGGCGTTCATCGCGTCATCCGAGATCCGCAGCCTGGAAACCTCCGCCCGCGAGCGCTACATCGCCGCACGCGACCGTCAGGAGCAACTGTTCCAGGAGATCGTCGCGCGCGGCATCGACCAGGGCGTCTTCCATGCCGAGCACCCCCGAGAACGCTGCCGCGCCCTGATCACGATGTGCACGGGGGTTGCCCAGTGGTTCCGTTCCGGCGGGCCGCTGTCGGCAGAGGAGCTCGCCGACGAGTACGCTGGCATCGCCCGCGACGTGCTCAGCGCCGCGCGCTGACTCTGCGAACGGCCGCGAGACGCCCTAGTCGAATCGGATGATCTGCCGCAGCTCCCGCCCGTCGGCGAGGTCATCCATCGCCTGGTTGATCTGCTCCAGCGTTATCTGCGCGGAGACGAGCGACTTCACCGGCAGTCTGCCCTCTCTCCACAATTGCTCGAATCGCGGGATATCCCGGCTCGGCACCGCTGAGCCCATATAGCTCCCCACGATCGTCCTGGCCTCGGCCGTGATGCCGAGCGGTTCGATGCTGGCCATCGCACCCGGTGCCGGCAGACCGAGGGTGACAGTCGTCCCGCCCGGTGCGGTGAGCAGCACCGCAGACTCGAATGCGCGCGGGTGCCCCGCCGCCTCGACCACCACGTCTCCCCGCACGCCGGCGGCGATCGCGTCCTCGCTCGAGTACGCAGCGGTGGCGCCGAGCGCAAGCGCGACTTCCCGTTTCGCCGGGAGAGGATCCACACCGACGACATCGCCGAGTTGCAGCGAGACAGCGGTCAAGAGGGCGGCCATGCCCACCCCGCCCAGTCCGACGATCACGATCGTGTCGCCCTCCCCCGGCTTGCCGGACGCGATCAGAGCACCTCCGCCGGTCAGCACGGCGCACCCCAGCACGGCGGCCACGTCGGCCGGCACGTCCCCCCCGACGCGGACGACGGATCTCGCATTCACCACGGCATGGGTGGCGAACGCCGACACGCCGAGATGATGGTGCACGGTCTCGTGGTCGCGGCTGAGCCGGCGACCGTCGTTCAGGAGCGTCCCGTTCGCGTTCGCCGCGCTCCCGACGCTGCAGGGCAACCGGCCGGCGGTCCGGCAGTTGGCGCATTCGCCGCATCGGGGCAGAAAGGTCATGACGACCCGGTCGCCGAGGACGAGGTCCGTCACCCCCGCGCCCAGCTCTTCGACGATTCCCGCCGCCTCGTGCCCGAGAAGGAGCGGAACCGCCCGCGGTCGGGTACCGTTCACGACGGACAGGTCGGAGTGGCAGACGCCCGCCGCCTCGATTCGCACCAGGACTTCCCCATCGCCGGGGGGATCGAGCTCGAGCTCGGATATCGTTATAGGGCGCGACGTCGCGTAAGGGCGCTCGCGGCCCATCTCCTCCAACACGGCCCCGCGAATTCTCATTGTGCCCCTATCTCGCGGATAAACGCGGCGGCGCGTTCGAGGATCTTTGCCCCGGTCGATATCCGGCCGGCGGCGGTGAACAGTCCGTGCGCATGGCGCGGAAGGTGATGGTGCTCGACCCGGCCACCCAGCTGGGCCAGACGCCCGGCGAAGGCGATCCCCTCATCGCAGAGGGGGTCGAAGCCGACCGTCACGACGAAGGCCGGCGGAGGGGGAACGACGGGTCCGATCAGGTGCAGGGGGGAGACGCGGGGATCGGCAGGGTCTCCCTCCGGACCCAAGTAAAGGTCTCTGAACCAGCGCATGGACCCCGCAGTCAGCGCGAATCCCTCTGTCACGCGAGCGTATGAGTCCGACTCGGAGCTCAGATCCACAGCCGGGTAGAGGAGCATCTGTCCCACGATGACCCCTCCCTCCACCGCGAGCGCGGGATCATTCGCGATTGCCGCCGCAAGGCCGCCTCCCGCGCTGTCGCCGAGAAGGATCAGCCGGGAGGGGTCGATCCCCAGCGCGACACCATGCTCCTGCACGTGACGGAGCGCACTGAGGCAGTCGTCGAGAGGAACAGGATGCCGGTGCTCCGGCGCAAGGCGGTAGTCCACCGCGACGACCTGGGTGCCGCTGCGCACCGCAACGAAACGCGCGATCGCGTCGTGAGTCTGGAGACCGCCGAGAGCCCAGCCGCCCCCGTGCAGAAACACGACGCACGGGCCCGGGCCGGCTCCAGCGGGGCGGTACCGGCGGAGCGTGATCTGACCGCCGGACACGGGGATCGTGATGTCGGTGACCTCATCGACGGGCTCCGTCGGCAGCCCGTTGCGCAGGCACGAGGCGAGGTAACCCCCGCGTGCCTGGTCGACCGGCAGCGAGCCGAAGGGCTTTCCGACCGCGCGGAACTCCTTGATGATGGCCACGGCGTCTTCCGCGACCTCGTCGAGGGAGATCACGGCGCCGCCGACAGGGTGTACTCGCTCCCGACGAAATGCCTCGCGAGGGTACGATACTCCTCCACGGTGCCTGACCAGTTGTTGATGACCTTGCCGACCGCGTTCTTGTACCAGCTTGAACAGTCGGCGACGAACGCCGAATCGGCCATCTGGGCCTGAAGCCGTTCGTTGAACCGGTCGAGGACATCGCGACGGACATCGATCGCTCCGCCCGGATTCAGCCATGTCAGTGCCTGGATGACATACTCCTGCTGGATCTCCAGCATCGTGGCGATCGAGTTATGATTCAGGTTCGTGTTCGGGCCGTACATCATGAAGAAGTTCGGGAACCCGTCGACCGTGATGCCGAGATAGGCTTCAGCGCCCTCCGACCACCGTTCGGAGAGTGTCGCTCCGTCCACGCCCTCCACCCTGACCCGGCCGTTGAACGCCTGGCTATCGAATCCGGTGCCGAACACGATCACGTCCGCCTCGTGCAGTTCGTCATCCGCCGTCAGCACTCCCTCCGGCACGATGCGGTCGATCGGCGCTGTCACGAGCTCCACGTTCTCCCGGGTGAGCGCCGGGTAGTAGTCGTCCGAGCGGAGGATGCGCTTGCATCCGAACTCGTAGGTCGGGGTCAGCTTCTCCCGAAGCGCCGGGTTCGCGACCTGGGCATGGAGATGCGCCAGTGCCATCGCCACGCCCTCGGCCTGCGTCGCGGTCCCCACGCGAGTCTTCTCGAAGCCGTCTTCGCGGAAAGCATGCAGCTCGCGACGGCTCTCCTCGAAGAGCTCCGGCGTGCTCTCGAAGGCATCCAGCTGCTCATCGCTGAACACGATCTGGTTCCGGGGCATGATCCAGTTCGCGCTGCGCTGGATGACCGTCAGGTATGCGGCGATCTTCGCGATCTCGGGGACGTATTGGACGGCACTCGCCGCATTCCCGACGCTGACGACGCGCTTGCCCGCCAGGTCGACGCGGTGATCCCACTGCGCCGAGTGGAACGACGTGCCCCCGAAGGACTCCAGACCCGGGATCTGAGGGATTACCGGCGTCCCGAGCTGTCCCCATGCCGAGATCACCGATCTCGACCACAGCTGCCTTCGCTCGGTCGTGACCAGCCAGGCCGCCTCCGCCGCATGCCAGCTCATCGCGATCACCTCCTCGCCCAGCGAGAGGTGCGGCAAGAGCGCGAAGTCGTCCACGATGCGGTGGAGGTAGTCCCTCAGCTCGGGCTGGCCCGCGTACATCCGGCTGACCCGGAGATTCAGGGCAAAGCTGTAGCAGTAGAGGTGCGCCTCGGTGTCGCATCCGGAGCCCGGGTAGATGTTGTCACGCCAGACGCCGCCAATCTCGTCGGCGCGCTCAAGGACGACGAAGTCGCGCAGTCCGGCTCGTGCGAGCTGCGCGGCCATCCCCAGCCCGCCGAACCCGGCGCCGATGATGACCGTGCCATACCGGTCAGGCGCGGGCATGGTCCGTCTCCCGGCTGGACGCGCGCTCCTCTTCGACGTCGAAGCCGCCGAAGTCGCTGGCGAGCACCTCCTCGAGCTTCAGGCGGAACGTCGGCTGCGGGCCGATGTACAGCATGTACCGGCGCTTCTTGCCGGGGATGTTCGACCCCCACTGCCAGGCGACGGCGTCTTCGAGAAGCGTGCCTGCGACGAATGAGTTGCAGTACTCGATCCATTCGTCCTCGAACTCATCCGACACCTCGATCCGACTCACGCCCGTTTCGCGGAGCCGGGTGATGGCGCGGGCGATCCAGTCGGAGGCGAAGTCGGCGCAGCGCGGGTGGTTCCCGTTCACCCCCTGCGGGCCGCCCAGGATGAAGAGGTTGGGGAAATGATGAGCGAACACGCCCAGGTAGGTCCGAGGCCCGTCCTCCCACCAGTCGCGCAGGGTCACCCCGTCCGTCCCCTCCACTCCCAGGTGGAGGAACGAACCGGTGATAGCGTCGAATCCAGTGGCCACGACGATCATGTCGGCCTCATAGAAGCCCTCTGTCGTCTCGACACCGTTTTCCACGAAGCGCACGATGGGCTCCTCCGGGAGGTGCACAAGGCTCACATTGGGACGGTTGTAGACCTCGTAGTAGCCGGTCTCCATGGGGGGCCGTTTGGTCGCGAAGGGGTGGTGCGGCGTCAGCTTCCGCGCCGTCTCCGGATCGTGGACGCGCTCGGCGATCTTCGCGCTGAGGAAGTTCGTCACCTCGCGGTTGGCGGCAGCGTCGGTCAGGAGATCATCGAAACCTCCCGAATACAGGCTGAGGCCCGGTGCGGCGTACAGATCCTGAAGGATCGCCATGCGCTCCTCGTCAGTGACGTCCCACGTCGACTCTGAGCGCCGGTCACGCACGAAACAGGAGCGCGTCGAGCCGGTCAAGCGCATGATATCGGCGGCCTGCGCCTTCACTTCAGCCTTGCGCTCCTCGGAGTAGCGGTAGTTGTTCAGGGGCGTCGCCCAGTTGGGCGTGCGCTGCAGCACCGTCAAGTGCTCGACCTTGCTCGCGATCGTCTGGATCACCTGGATACCGGTGGAGCCCACGCCGATCACGATGACACGTCGCCCCGCAAGGTCGATGCCCTCCGCGGGCCAGTTCGCCGTGTGCAAGATCGTGCCGCCGAAGTCCTGGATGCCCGGATAGTCGGGGACGAACGGCACCGACAGGATGCCGGTCGCCGCGACCACGTGTCGCGACTCGTATGTGGCACCGTCCTCGGTCGTTATGCGCCACGTCCTCGTCGGTTCGTCCCAGCGCGCCGAGACGACGCGCGAGTTGAACACGATCGACCGACGCAGATCGAGCCGATCGATGACGAAGTTGAAGTAGGCTTCCAGAGTGGGCTGGTCGGCGAACTCCTCCTCCCACTCCCACAGCGTGGAGACCTCCGCCGAGAATTCAGGCGTATAGGCGTAGGAGTAGCACTCGGAGTCCAGCCGTGCCCCCGGGTACCGGTTCCAGTACCAGGCACCGCCTACCCCGGCACCCGCCTCGAGCGCGACCACAACGAACCCGGCTTGGCGTATCCGATGGAGCTGGTTGATGCCGTTCGCACCGGCTCCGATGATGATGACGTCGTGAACGTTATCGCTGCGACCTGTCAATTCTCACCCCTTCGTAAGATTCCAGATCAGTATAGCGAGCGATCGCTCGGCTACCAACCGCATGAGTGCATACGGCGTCTTTCCAGTGGGTGCTACCGTACGATCGATCGTTCGGTAGCATGGAGACGATCATTGGCGATCGGAGGAGAGTACTCATGGACATGAATGGCCAAGTAGTCGTAGTGACCGGAGCCGGCCGCGGGCTGGGCCGGGCATACGCCCTGGAAGTGGCCAGCCGCGGTGCGGCTGTCGTGGTGAACGATCTGGGGGTGAACGAGGACAACACGAGCCGCGCAGATGCGGTGGTCGCAGAGATCGACGCGCAGGGCGGCAGAGCCGCCGCCAGCCACGACGACATCTCCACCGCCGACGGGGGACGCGGCCTGATCGCCGTCGCGGTGAACACTTTCGGTCGCGTGGACGCGGTGATCAACAACGCTGGCTTCATCCGTCCCTCCGATATCGTCGACCTGACCGACCAGCAGTTGGACGAGGTCATCGGAGTGCACCTCAAAGCAGCTTTCTACACGACGCGTGCCGCATGGCCGCACATGAGCAAGCAGGAGTACGGGCGCATCGTCTTCACCAGCTCCAGTTCGTCCTTCGGCCACTCCGGCAACAGCCACTACAGCGCCGCGAAGGGCGGGCTCATCGGCCTGGCACGCTCTCTCGCCGAGGAAGGACGCGACTTCGACCTGAAGGCCAACTGCGTGCTCCCCTTCGCGAAGGGACTCATCACCGTCGAGAACCCGCTCCACGGCAACACCATGCCCGAGACTCGCCGGCTCCTGGACAGCATGGAATCGCGACGTGACCCCCGCTCGGTCTCCCCCCTCGTGGCCTACCTCGCCAGCCGGGACTGTGCCGTCAACGGTGAGGCGTTCTCCGCCCTGGCCGGTCGCTATGCACGAGTCATCTACGGTCTGACCACCGGATGGATCGCCGCCGACGCCGACAACGTCACGGCCGAAGACATCGAACAGCACCTCCCCGAGATCACCGACACGACCAACATCCTCATTCCCCCCACCATGCAGGACGAGATCCGCGAGACCAGCGAGCGCCTCACCAAACTCGGATACCTCTGAAACGGAACGACCGTGCCCCCTGGTCAC
>JBEBWQ010000059.1:0-11051 GCA_040392075.1 Microbacterium sp. | reverse complement strand
GTCGTGATCCCGGCGCTGGAGCGCTTCTCCCCCGACCTCATCCTCGTCGCCTGCGGATACGACGCCTCCGCGTTCGACCCCCTCGGGCGGCAGCAGGTGACCGCCGAGGGCTTCCGCGCTCTGACCGCGGCGATGCGCGAGACCGCCGGCCGGCTCTGCGGCGGCCGGCTGGTCTTCACCCAGGAGGGCGGCTACAACCTGGGCTACACCCCCCTGTGCGGCCTCGCCGTGGTGCGGGAGCTGTCCGGCCAGGAGCCCTACCCGAACCCCTGGCGACCGATGACGGATGCGATGACCGAGGGGGTGGCCGTCCAGCCCCACCACGCGGAGGCCATCGACGCCGCCGCCGCGCTGGTCCTGCAGGTCCCCGCGCACCCCTGATCCCGCACGTAGGGCGTCCCCGTCCGGAGCTCTCCGGGCGGGGACGCCCTACGCGATCGTCACCCGGAGGGCTCCGCAGCACGGAGTCCATCGAGTGGAACGCGTTCGGCTGGGTGAACCGCCCCGGGCACGTTCCCCCGCGGCGCAGCCATCCTGATGTCATTTCACGCACGACTTCAAGGAGGAAGCATGAGCGCCCCTACCGATCCCACAGGAACAGGCACCGCCGCCGCACCGTCACCGGGAACCGATACCCCTGGTCTCGCTCGCGGCTCACTCGGCGCCGCCCACATCGTCTTCATGGTGCTCGCCGCCGTCGCTCCCGCCGGCGTGACCGTCGCCCTTCTGCCGCTGGCGATCGGTCTCGGCGTCGGCGTCGGCACGCCGGGCATGATCATCGTCGTCGCGCTCGTGCTGCTCGTGTTCTCCGTCGGCTACACGCGCATGGTCGGCTACGTGCGCAACGCCGGCGCGATGTTCGCCTACATCGTCAAGGGACTGGGGCGGCCGGCGGGGCTGCCGGGCGCGTACGTCGCGCTGATCGCCTACCTCTGCATCGGCACGGCCACCGTGGCCGCCGCCGGGTTCTTCCTCTCCCTCACCCTCGAGCAGGTCTTCGGCTGGATCGTTCCGTGGTGGCTGATGTGCCTCCTCATCCTGGGTCTGTGCCTGTTCCTGACCTACCGGCGCATTACCCTGGCCGCCGGCGTTCTCGCCGTGGCACTGATCCTGGAGGGGGCGATCGTCGTCATCCTCGACATCGGCATCCTCATCCATCACGGACCGGGAGAGTTCAGCTGGGCCGTCTTCGATCCGCGCGTGGTCTTCACCGCCGGTGCCGTGGGGGTCGGGATCATCTATGCCTTCAGCGGCTTCCAGGGCTTCGAGGGCACCGCGATCTATGCCGAGGAGGCGAAGGAGCCCCGGCGCTCGGTGCCCCGTGCCACCTACGTGTCGATCATCATCGTCGCGATCTTCTACGCGCTCACCGCCTGGGCCCTCATCGTGGGAGGCGGTGGCGAGGCCGCCCCGGAGAACGTGATGGAAGACGTCGGCAACTTCGCCTTCAACCTCATGGGCTCCAACGTCGGGGAGGCCTGGGTGATGGCGCTGCAGGTGCTCATCATCACCAGCGCGTTCGCCGGATGCCTCGCGTTCCAGAACGCGGCGTCGCGGTACATGTATGCACTCTCCCGAGACGGCTTCCTCCCAAAGAAGCTCGCCACCGTGCATCCCCGCCACTCGTCGCCTTATATCGCCGGGTTCGTCAGCTTCGCCGTCATGGCACTGGCGGTCCTCGTCTTCGCCCTCGCCGGGCTCGATCCGCTGACCAATCTCTCCAGCTCCTTCACGGGTCTGGGCGCGATCGGGCTCATCTCACTCCTGGCGACGACCTCCATCGCGATCCTGGTGTTCTTCTGGCGCTCCGGCCGGCGAGGCTGGGGCTACACAGTCGCCCCAGCGTTCGCCTCGGTCGCACTCATCAGCGGCGTCGTCCTGGCTCTGCTCAACTACGACGCGATCACCGGCACTGACTCATGGCTGATCAACGCTCTTCCGGTCGTCTATGTCCCCGTGGTCATCGTCGGAGTGTTCCTCGCGCTGCACGCGCGGCGCACGCGTCCAGCGGCCTACGAGAGCATGGGCGCGACCCGGGTCGACTGACCCCCGCGCACGCAGAAGATCCCCGCTCTGCTCTCCCCTCGTGGCGGAGCAGAGCGGGGATCCGGGGCCCTCCCCCGATCCGCCGCGGTGTCAGCGCCGGAAGACCTGCTTCCCGGCGAACCAGGTCTCAGCGGGCTGCAGGGAGCCGAGCTCATCGGATGCGACGGCGAACGGGTCGCGATCGAGCACCACGAAGTCCGCCGACAGTCCGGCCGTCAGGCGTCCGGTCACATCGTCGACGCCGATCATCCGGGCGCCGTTGACGGTGAAGACCTCCAGCGCCTCCTCCAGCGTGAGCGCCTGCTCCGGCCAGAGCTCGCCCGGGTACTCGCCGGTGGGGTCGCGACGGGTCACGAGCCCGGCCAGCGCCTGCCAGGGGTTGGGCGCGGGGCTTACCGGCCAGTCCGAGCCGGCCGAGACGAGCACGCCGGCGTCGACGAGGTCGCGGTTGGGGTGGATGTGCACGGCCCGCTCCAGCGGGACGGCCATCTTGATCGCCTCGGGCAGCGGCCCCGGGTACCAGATGTACGGGGAGATGTCCGCGTCGACGCCGAGCGCGGCGAACCGCGGGATGTCGGAGGCGTCCACGTGCTGGCCGTGCGCCACCTGGCAGCGGAAGGTCCGGCCCTCCGCGCGCAGGCGCTCGACGGTGTCGAGGATGAGGCGGGTGGCCGCGTCCCCCGTGCTGTGGATCTTCGCCCCCAGCCCCCGGTCGGCGGCGATCCGCAGCGTCTCGTGCAGCTCATCCGGAGAGAGGATCGTCGACCCGCAGAAGCCGCAGCCGTGGTGGGCGTCCTCCAGGTAGGGCTCCAGCATCGCCGCCGTGCGTGCGGGCGGGATGCCGTCGAGGAAGATCTTCACGAAGTCGGGACGGTGGTGCTCGGAGCGGTAGGCCTCGGCCTGGTCCAGCAGCGGCTCGCCGAGGATCTCGGCGCCGAGCACCTCGTCGTTCATCAGCAGCGAGGTGACCACCCAGGCGTCCAGGCGCCCCGCGGCGTCCAGTCCGTGCAGGGCGCGGAGGATCTCCGGGGTGGCGCCCGCGTCCTGGAACGCGGTGATGCCGTAGCTGTGCAGGATCTCCAGGCTGTGCCGGTACGCCTCCTGCTCCTGCTCGTCGGCGAGTCCCCCCTCGCGGGCCGCGGCGTAGGCGATCGGGAGGCCGGCGCGCTCCAGGAGGATGCCGGTGGGCCGGCCCTCCTCGTCGCGGAGCACGCCCGGGCCGTCGCCCACGCCGACGATCCCCATGGCCGCCGAGTTCGCCCACCGGTTGTGCCGGCTGTCGTCCACGAGCACCGTGGGGCGCCCGCCGGTGGCCTCGTCGAGGTCGCGCAGCGCGTCGGCGGAGTTCAGCCGCTCCAGGAGCCCCACGCTCCAGCCGGCGCCCACGATCCAGGCGTCGGGAGCCAGATCCGCGGCGTGCGCGCGGATGAGGCCGATCACCTCGTCGTAGGAGCCGTGCGAGGGCAGCGCCAGCTCGAACAGCGCCGTGCGCCCGGCGAGCGCCGGATGGTTGTGCCCGTCGACGATGCCCGGCATGACGAAGGCTCCGCCCACCGAGCGGACCTCGGTCGCCTCGCCCCGGTGCTCGAGGGCGCCGTCGAGGTCTCCGGCGTACACGATCCGTCCGCCCGAGACGGCCAGTGCCTCGGCCCAGGGGTTGTCCCGGTCGGCGGTGAAGATCCGCGCGTCGCGGATGATGAGGTCGGCAGACTGCGCCATTGCGATCAGTTCCCTTCTACGGCGGCCACGGCGGCGTCTTCTCGACGCTGCCGCCGGCGCGCACTCTGTGCGATGGACCGGGCGACGGCCTGCTGGATGCCGCGGTCGAGGCCGACCGCGACCACCAGGGTCAGACCGACGAGAATCGTCTGGATGTAGGGCGAGACCCCGAGGATGACCAGGCCGTTGTTCAGCACCCCGACGAAGACGAGGCCGTACAGCACGCTGCGGATGCGGCCCGCGCCGCCCTCGAAGGCGATGCCGCCGAGGAGCACGACGGTCAGTGCCTGCAGCTCCCAGCCCTGTCCGACCACGGGGCTGGCCGCCCCCAGCTTCGCCGTCAGCATGAGACCGACGAGGCCCGCGACGAGGCCCGCGGCGATGTAGGTGGACACCCGGATGTTGTGCACCTTCAGACCCATCAGCTGCGAGGCGCGCATGCTGCCGCCCACCGCGAGGATCTCCCGGCCACGGGTGGTGTGGTTGAGGATCCACCAGGCCACGATCAGCCCGATGATCAGGATGATGATCTGGATCCGGACGCCGAACGGCGCGAACGAGCCGATCGCGGTGAACTCCGTCGGCAGGCCGCTGATCGACTTGCCGTTGCTGAGCAGCTGCGCCAGCCCCAGCCACGCGCTCATGAAGCCGAGCGTCACGACGAACGAGTTCAGACCCATGATCGAGACGAGCACGCCGTTGATCGCGCCGGTGATCGCGCCGACGCCCAGGGCCACGAGGATGCCCAGCCACATCGAGCCGGTGGCGACCATGGTCATCGCGCCGCTCACCGAGGCCAGGGCGGCGATGGATCCGACCGACAGGTCCACGTTCGCCTGCATGATGAGGAAGGCGACCGGCAGTGCCAGCAGGCCCAGCTCCGAGATCTGCAGCAGGATCGTCAGCAGGTTCTGGGGGCCGAGGAAGCGCGGGCTCGCGATCGAGAAGAACACGATCAGCGCGATGACCGCGAAGAGCACGCCGTTCTGCACCAGCAGGAGCCGGATGCGCTCCCCGGAGAATCGACGGGACGAGTTCTGTGCCATGTGTGATTACCTTCCCGCGAGGTCGAGCAGGGTGCCGAGGAGGTTCTCCTCCATCTGCGGACCGGATTCGATCTCGGACACTGCGATGTCGTAGATGACGTAGGCGCGCGAGCACATGCGCGCGATCTCGTCCGACTCCGACGAGGCCACCACGATGGTGACGCCGTTGTCGGCGAGCCCGCGCAGCGCCCGGACGATGTCGTTCTTGGCGCCGATGTCGACGCCCTGGGTGGGCTGGTTCAGCAGCAGCACCCGCGGCTGCTGCGGATAGATCCACCGTGAGAGCAGGTGCTTCTGCCTGTTGCCGCCGGAGAATGCCCCGATCGGCGCGAAGCCGTCGGGCCCCTGCACCTTCATCTCCGCGCGTGCGGCGGCATACGGCGCCGCACCCGTGGAGGGCATCACCGCGCCGAAGCGCGTGAGCGTGCGGAACCAGGGCAGCAGCACGTTCTCGCGTGCGCTGAGATTGCCGAGCAGGCCGTCGCGCTCCCGATCGGCGGGCACCATCATCACCCCGGACTCGATCGCCGCGCGCGGCGTCGTCGGGGCGAAGGGTCGCCCGTCGAGCGCATAGCGGAACCGCTCGGTGACGTGATGCTGCTTCCAGCCGAACAGCGATTCCAGGAGCTTGAACTGGTTGCCCGCGGCCATGCCGAACAGACCCACGATCTCCCCGCGCCGGAAGTGCATCCGGCTCGGGCCGGTGACCTCCAGCGCCACCTCGTCGGACTGCTCCGCGACGTGCGCCTCCAGCTCCTCGAACCCGGGGGCGAGGGCGTGCGAGAGCTCGGCGACCGTGAGCGTGTCGGTCGGGGTGTCCCACACCACGCGGCCGCCGTTGAGCACGACCGCGCGGGTGCACACGTCGAGGATGTCCGGCAGCCGGTGCGACACGTAGACGACCGCGGTGCCGGCGGCGGAGAACTCGCGGATGAGGTCGTGCAGGTTCTCGGTCTCGGCGGCCCCCAGCGCCGCCGTCGGCTCGTCGAGGAAGAGCACCTTGACGTCGCCGACGACGAGGCCGCGGGCGAGATCCACCAGCTGACGCTCGCCGATGGACAGCTCTGCGACGAGGGTGTGCGGCGAGACATGCGCGAGCCCGACGCGGGCCAGCGCGTTCACCGTCCGCTCCGGCCGCTCCCCCCGGGGGATGTGCGAGCGCCCGAGGAAGAGGTTGTCGCGGATCGAGAGGGTGCCGACCAGAGCCGGCTCCTGGTTCACGACGGTGAGGCCCCGCGCGCTCAGCGCGTGCGGAGTCGCGTGTGCGACGGCCTCGCCGTCGAGCTCGAAGAACCCGGCTGTGGGACGGAGCACACCGGCGGCCACGCTGACGAGCGTGGACTTGCCGGCCCCGTTGTGACCGAGGAGGCCGACCACCTCCCCCGGCTCGATCGCGAACTCGACGTTGTCCAGCGCGCGCGTCGCCCCGAAGTCGACCGAGATCCCCCGGAAGGCGATGCGGTGCTCGGCGCGCGATGGCACGACGGATGATGTCACGGTGTGCTCCGTTCCCACAGTACGGACGATGGATCGCTTCGGCCGGCGATTACTTCGGCGAGCGGAACTGCTCGACGTTGTCCTTGGTGACCTGCTTGGCCGCGACCACGGTGGTCTCGACGGCACGGCCCTCGGCGGCGTCGATCAGCAGCTTCGCGTTGGTCGAGGCCAGGTCCGCGGCCGAGGAGACGAACGCCGTGCGCCAGATGTCGTCGCCCTGGGCGATGAGGTCGAGGATCTCGTCGGTCACGTCGGTGGTTCCGACGAACCAGTTCGGGTCCGTGGCCGAGACGCCCGAGTCGATGATGGCCTGGCGGGCGCCGAGCCCCATGTCGCCGCCGTGCGAGAGCACCACCCGGGTGTTCGGGTCGGCGATGAGCTGGTTGGACATGTTGGTGTGGCCGTCGTTGCGGTCGAGCGTCTGCAGCTCGGAGATGGTGACGTTGGCCTTCGTCGCGGCCAGGCCGTCGCGGAAGCCGCGGGCCTGCTCCTGCCCGTAGGGGTTGCCGAACTCGCCGAGGATCGCGACCCCGACGTTCTCGGTGCCGTAGGTCTCCACGACCCACTCACCGGCGGCCTTGCCCAGGTCCACGCCGCCGTCGTAGGCGGGGGTGAGGGTGGAGGCGGCCACGCCGTCCCACTCGATGATGTACCCGATCAGCGGGATGCCGGCGCTCTGCGCCGCGGCGGTCACGCCGCCGACGAGATTGGCGTCCAGCGGGAAGCCGCCCATCGCCTTGACGTCGCCGCGGGCGATCCAGGCCTCCCAGTCGTTGATCTGCTTCTGCGCGTCGAAACCGGGGTCGTGCGTGAGGAACTCGTAGCCGGCGTCCTCGATGATCGGGCGCATGAAGGTGAGCTGGTCGGCCCAGACCTGGACGTCCTGGGACGGGAAGCTCCAGGCGATGGCGCCCTTGCTGTCGCCGCCGGCGGCCGGGGCGTCCGTTCCACCGGTCGTGCCGGGGTCGCCCTGCGCGCTGCACGCGCCGAGGGCAAGGGCGAGAGTCGCGGCGCCTGCGGCCGCGAGGAGACGATGGGTGCGCATGATTCCTCCTAGGTGTGCTGTGTGACCATCAGGTCAGGAGGGGGAGCCCGAGGTCTGCACCGGCAGCTCTGCCGGTGAGGACACCCAGGATTCTCCCGCTCTGGACAATCCGGTAACTTCCATCGAGCCACATCGGCGCGACGAGAACCATCGGTCAGATGACCGATCTTTCGATGCGGGGAGCCCCTTCCCCCGGCGGGGCGGCCCTCCCCCGGAGCGGCGCCGTCCCCCGGACCCGCGCCGTCGGGCCGTCATCAGATGAGTCCCATCCGTGCCGCCTCGACCGCGATCCCGACGCGGGACCGCGCGCCGAGCTTGCGCAGGATGTTCTCGATGTGCGTGGCGACGGTGCGCCGGGAGACGCACAGCTCCTCCGCGATCTCCGGGTTGCTCGCGCCGTCGCCGACGAGGCGCACGACGTGCAGCTCCCGGGCGGTGAGCCGGGTCTTGTCCTGCGCGAACTTCTGCGAGAGGACGGCGGTGAGCAGATCCGCGAACGCCTGTGCGGCATCCAGCTGATGGTCACCGAAGTCGGGTGCGTAGGAGTTCGCGTGCACCGAGCCGATCTCGCCCATCTCCGCGTGGTGGACCGGCACCGAGAAGCCGTTCCGGTACCCGACGGGGCGGAGCCAGGTGCGGGCCGCGTTGCCCTGTGCGAAATGGCCGCCGCGCCAGGTGAGCACGGTGGACTCCGCGACGGCGCGACGGTACATCGGGTCGGCCGGCACGAACCGGTCGCGCAGGTGGGAGAGCGCCTCGTCCTCGTACCCCTGGGCGAACAGGAAACGATGGCCGAGGGCGCCCCGGGGACGATAGGTGACGGCCAGGCCCGTGAACACCGTCGTGTGGAGGAACGCCTCCGCGGCCAGACGGACCTTCTCCGTGGGATCCTTCTCCAGGGCGACGTCGACGAGGTCGCGATACGCGATCATCTGCCCTCCTGCTCCCGGCTCGGGCCGACTCTCCACGGTGGGCACGGCGGCCGCCTTGCCGTCATTCTATGCGGGCGCGCATTACAGTCTTGTTTCCCTCGCGAGTTGACACAAGACCGTGATCCGCGCCCGCTCGGGAGAGCGCGCCGACCCTCCGGACAGCGCCGCAGGACGTCCCGGACAGAGGACACGACGGGCTCCGGAAGAGTCGCCGGGTGCCGGAGGCACCGGGTCGCCCCGGACGTGTCACGTTCGACCTGCATTCCTGCCCCTCCCTGACGAAGATCCGGACGTCGCCCTCGACGTCCTCGGCGATCGGCGGGCTACAGCGCCTGGATGCTCGCGGAGATCCTGCTCAGGAGGATCTCCGCGTCCTCGCGCTGCAGTGCGAGCGGCGGGCGGATCTTCAGGACCTCGTCGTTCCGGCCGGCGCGGCTGATGAGCGCGCGCTGGCGGTACACGTCCTCGACCACCCGCTTGGCCGTGACCGGGTCCGGCTCCCCCGTCTCGGGATCGATCAGACGGAGGCCGAGGAAGAGGCCGCTGCCGCGCACCTCCGCGATCCGGGGGGTGTCGGCGATCACCCGGGACAGCTCCTCCTTCATGAAGGCGCCGTTCTCCGCCGCCCGCTGCTGCAGCCCCTCCGCGGTCATCACGTCGATGACCGCATGGCCGGCCGCGGCCGAGACCGGGTTCCCGCCGAAGGTGTTGAAGTGCTGGTTCTCCGCGCCGAAGGCCTCCAGGAGCTCTGCCCGCATGATCGTGGCGGCGAGGGGGTGCCCGTTGCCGATCGGCTTGCCCATGGTGACGATGTCGGGGACCGCGCCGAAGCGCTCGTAGCCCCACAGGTGCTCCCCGATCCGCCCGAAGCCCGACTGCACCTCGTCGGCGATGTACAGGCCGCCTGCCCGGTGGACGCGCTTCACGAGACCCTCCACGTATCCCTCGGGCGGGTTCACCAGGCCCTCGGCCGTGAAGAGGGCGTCGAACAGGGTCGCCGCGACGCCGAAGCCGGCGTCCTGCAGCTCGGCGATCGCGCGGTCCACCTCGGCGAGCGCCTCGGTGCGGAGCTTCTTCGCCGCGGTCGGGGAGAGGCCGGTGGCGTCGGGGATGCGGACCAGCCGCACGTTCTCCCCCCGGGGCTCGCTCACCTGGAGCGCGCTCGCGGCCTGGGAGAGGGTGATCGTGGTGCCGTGGTAGTTGTGGTCGCTCATCAGCAGACCGGTGTTGCCGCTGTGGAATCGTGCGACGCGGATCGCGAGCTCGTTCGCCTCCGATCCGCTGTTGCTGAAGGAGGCCCGGTCCAGGCTGGCGTGGTGCAGGGCCAGCAGGGCCTCGGCGTAGTCGACCACGCGGTCGTTGAGGTAGCGGGTGTGCAGGGAGAGCTTGCGCATCTGCTTCGAGACCGCGTTCGCGACGGCCGGGTGCGCGTGCCCGACGTGCGGGACGTTGTTGTACGCGTCGAGGTAGCGTGCGCCGGAGGCCGAGCGGAGCCAGACGCCCTTGCCGCTGACCAGCTCGAGCGGGGTGTCGTAGAAGAGCGGCGAGTGGCTGCCCAGCGTGCGGAAGCGACGATCGATCAGCGGGACGGGGGTGCTCTCCTGCGGGCGTGATGACACGGTCTTCTCCTCGGTCGCGGGGTGGAACTGAGATAAATATACAGCGTGATCAAACTCTGAACAAGGCATTTACAGTAACGGCTCCGCCGACTACGCTGACCTGGTGTCCCCCGGCGCGCCCGCGCCACCCTGCTCCTGGCGAAAGGTCCTCCGTTGCTCAACGAAGAGAACTCCCCCGTCCTCGCCCGTCTCGCCCTCCGCGAGTTCGGCTACGACCCGGAGACGGTGCCGCTGACCTTCGTCAAGATGCGCGAGAACTGCGTGTTCCGCGCCGACACCCCCGACGGCGCGATCGCCCTCCGCCTGCACCGGCCCGGATACCGCTCGACCGAGGAGATCGCCGCCGAGTCCGAGTTCATCGAGGTGCTCGCCGAGCAGGGCCTGCCCGTGGTCCGGCTGGTGCCCACCGTCACCGGACGCTACACCGCGATCGTCCGCGACGGGGACCTGGAGATCGTCGCCGACGCCCAGCGCTGGGTGGAGGGCTCGCGCGTGCTCGGCAGCTCCGACGACAGCGAGGAGAACGCGGGGCTCGAGGCCCGCCACTTCGAGACGATGGGCGAGCTGGCGGCGCGCCTGCACGGCGTCGCCGAGGCGCTGGCCGGACGGCGCGCCTTCCCCCGCGTCCCCTGGGACGCCGAGGGCATCGTCGGCGAGAACGGCCTCTGGGGGGACGCGCTGACCGTGCCGTCGCTGTCGGCACAGGACGAGGCGCTCCTGCGCCGCACCCGGGAGCGGATCGTCGCCGAGCTCGCGCGGTTCGGCACGGACCCGGCCGTGTACGGCGCCATCCACGCCGACTTCACCCCGGAGAACCTGCTGGTCGCCGGTGACGAGCTCATCGTCATCGACTTCGACGACTTCGGGGACGGATGGTATCTCTTCGACCTCGCCACCGCGCTGTTCTTCTTCCAGCAGCACGCGCTCTACGCGCAGTTCCGGGCGGGCCTCCTGCGCGGCTACCGCACGGTCCGGCCGCTCAGCGACGCGGAGGAGGAGCTGCTCGACCTGTTCCTCGTCGCCCGGGGGTTCACCTACCTCGGCTGGGCCGCCACTCGTCCCGGCAACGACACCGCCGCCTTCGTCGTCGCGGAGGTCGTGCCGCTCGTGCTGCGGCTCGCCGCCGACCTCGAGGGGCGCGACAGCT
>JBEBWQ010000058.1:0-11129 GCA_040392075.1 Microbacterium sp. | reverse complement strand
GGACGTTTTTGGCCGCATCGTCCTGTTCTCGGGCGACTCACCTGATCTCGGAACAGGAGATGTGGGCCCTGGGCACGACGAAGATCCTCCGCGTACCCGACAGAGCCCGGTTGCCCTTGCTCCGTTTCCGTCCGGGGGGAGCTGGCCTGGATGCTGTCACGCGGAGAGTCGCCCCGGGCTCCCCGACGGTGTTCAGCCGGTCCGGGCGCGAGGACCGCCCGCCGTGCTCGCGTAGGCTGGGGGAATGGTCGCTGCCGGGATCCTGCTCGTGGACAAGCCCCGGGGACTCACCAGTCATGACGTCGTCGCCCGGGTGCGCCGGGCCCTCGGCACCCGCAAGGTGGGGCATGCCGGCACGCTCGACCCGATGGCCACCGGGCTCCTCGTGATCGGGGTGGAGGGGGCCACGCGTCTGCTCACCTACATCGTCGGCGCGGACAAGACCTACACCGCCACGATCCGGCTGGGGGAGGCGACCGACACCGACGACGCCGAGGGGCGGATCATCGCGACCGCGGATGCGGGCAGCGTGCCCGGCGAGCGGATCTCCGCGGGTGTCGCCGCCCTCACCGGCGAGATCGACCAGGTTCCCAGCGCCGTCTCCGCGATCAAGGTCGACGGCCGTCGCGCCTACGATCGCGTGCGGGCGGGGGAGGAGGTCGCGCTCGCCGCGCGCCGGGTGACGGTCTCCCGCTTCGCCGTGCAGGAGGAGCGCCGGGCCGGGACCGCGATCGATCTCGACGTCGTCGTCGACTGCTCCAGCGGCACGTACATCCGCGCCCTCGCCCGTGACCTGGGCGCGGGCCTGGGCGTGGGCGGGCATCTGACGGCGCTCCGCCGTACGCGGATCGGCCCCTTCGACGTCGCCGACGCGGTCTCCCTGGAGGCCCTGGCCGATGCGGTCGATCCCGCAGCCCTCCTGCGCACGCCGGCCGAGGCCGCGACACGGGTGCTCGGGGCGATCGAGGTGACCGCCGAGGAGGCCCGCGACCTCCGTCACGGGAAGCGGCTGACCGAGCAGGCGCCGCGTCTGGAGGGCGCCCTCCGGGCGGCGGTCGACCCCGAGGGCGGACTCGTCGGGATCGTGGAGCGCCGGGGCGCGGACGTCAAGAGCGCGATGAACATGCCGGAGGAGGCACGATGATCCTGTGGTTCTCGATCGCGCAGATCGCGATCGCCGTGGCGGCGGGCCTGCTCTGCATGGTGCTGGGCCTCGCCGGGCGCCGACCCAGCGATCTCTCGGTGGGCGCCGTCGCCCTCGTCGAGGTCCTGCTGGTGGTCCAGGTGGTCGTCGCGATCATCGCCCCGTGGGCCGGGAATCCGCCCACCGGCGACCTGCTGGAGTTCTGGACCTACCTGGTCTCGGCCCTCCTCCTGCCGATCGGCGGGGTGATCTGGGCGTTCGTGGACCGCAGCCGCTGGAGCACAGTGGTCCTCGGGGTGGTGGCGTTCGCCATCGCGATCATGGTGTGGCGGATGCAGAGCATCTGGACCCTCTGAGCCCCGCGTCCGTCGGGCCGCACCGGGTGAGGTCCGGACCCCCGGTGCCCCGGCCCTAGGATGGAAGGCGCTATGAACGCACCCATTCCCGCTCGGATGACCGGCATCGGCCGTGTCCTGGTGATCGTCTACGCCGTGATGGCGCTGGCGGCGACCGGCCGCTCGTTCGTCCAGATCGTGCGCGCCTTCGACGAGGCCCCGCTGGCCTACACCCTCTCCGCGATCGCCGCCGCCGTCTACATCGTCGCCACCCTGGCCCTGATCCTCGCGGGCCGGCGCGGGTGGTACACGGTGGCCTGGATCGCGATCGTGTTCGAGATGGCCGGCGTCCTGATCGTCGGCACCCTCAGCCTCGTGCTGCCGGAGCTGTTCGCGCACGACTCGGTGTGGTCCGGGTTCGGGCGCGGCTACATCTTCATCCCGCTGGTGCTGCCGATGCTCGGCATGTGGTGGCTCGTGACGCACCGGCCGTCCGGCGGGTCGCGGACGGCGTCGCGCGAAGAGAGCGAAGAGATCGGAGTGCAGGCATGATCGTCTTCAACGACGTCGCGGAGATCCCCGCGGGGTTCGGGCCGACGGCCGTCGCGATCGGCAAGTTCGACGGCGTGCACGCCGGGCACCGCGCGGTGATCGAGCGCCTGATCGAGGACGCCCGCGGCAACGGCACCCGTGCCGTGGTGCTCACCTTCGATCGCAATCCGCTCGCGGTGCTGCGACCGGAGATCTGCCCGGACAACATCGTCACGCCGCAGCGCAAGATCGATCTCCTCGACCAGTTCGCCCTGGATGCCACGCTCATGCTGCGCTTCGACGAGGCACTGGCCGCCCTCACCCCGGAGGAGTTCGTCGAGCGGGTGCTGGTCGAGGCCCTGCAGGTGGAGACGGTGCTGGTCGGCCACGACTTCCGGTTCGGCCGCGGCGGCGTGGGCACGCCGGAGCTGCTCCGCGACTGGGGCCCCCGCTACGGCTTCACCGTCGATGTGGTGGAGGACGTGCAGCTGCCCGGATCCGAGCGGCGGATCTCCTCCAGCTGGGTGCGCGACCTCCTCGCGGAGGGGCGCGTCGACGAGGCGGCGGCGATGCTCGGCCGCCCGGTGGACGTGCGCGGCGAGGTGGTGCACGGCGCCAAGCGCGGGCGGGAGCTCGGCTTCCCGACGGCGAACCTCGCGACCGTCGTGGATGCGATCGTCCCCGCCGACGGCGTCTACGCCGGCTGGCTCAACGACCACGACACGGGCATCCGGTACCCCGCCGCGATCTCGGTGGGCACCAATCCCACGTTCGACGACGTGCCGCAGCGCCAGGTCGAGGCGCACGTGCTGGATCGCACCGGGCTGGACCTGTACGGCCACGACGTCACGGTCGAGTTCACCGCGCACCTGCGCGGGATGGTCGCCTACAGCGGTGTGGAGGCGCTCGTCGAGCAGATGCACGCCGATGTCGTCGACGCCCGCCGCATCCTCCTGGAGAACGCATGAGCCGCCGCACCGCTCGTGCCGCCGCCGTCGCCCTCGCGTCCCTGGCGCTCGTCGTGACGCTGAGCGGGTGCAAGCCGGAGCCGGTGCTGCCCACCGCGACGCCGCTGGACCCGTCGCCCTCGGCCACGACCCTGCCCGCGCCGACGCCCACCGTCGCGCCGACGCCCCCCACCCCTCCGGCCGCCGACATCGCGCTGCCCGCATCCTGCGAGGACGTGTTCAGCGCGGACATGCGCGCGACCATGGAGGCCTCCGGGCTGCCGCTGAACGATCCGGGCCTGACCATGCTCTCCACCGAGCTCGTGGACGGCCTGGAGATCATGGACACCGCCCCCACGCTGCGCTGCACCTGGGGCTATCCCAGCGAGGTGGGCATCGCGACCAACGTCACCCTCGTCTCGCCGGAGGAGACCGGGCGGCTCGTCGCCGCCTACCAGGGCCGGGGGCTCGTGTGCGAGGAGCGCGCCGGCGGGGAGACCCGCTGCGAGGCGCGGTCGACGAGCACGAGCGAGCTCGGCGAGATGTCCTTCGGCGAGATCGAGGTCTTCCGGGGGAACGCCTGGATCACCACCCGCTGGCTGAACGCGGACGTCCCCGACTACGCCGACGACATCGTCCAGACCCTCTGGGGCTGATCCGCAGGAGCGCGCCTCCGCTGCGGCCGGCGTCGCGCCGAGCGCGACCGGATCGGGGAGCGACAGGGGAACTCGCGGGAAAGAGCGGCATTCCGCGCCTCCCATGCCCTAGAATGAGAGCGTCCGCTTCGATGGATCGCTGTGGCGCGTCGGAGCGCCAGAACATCGCCATCCCGGTCCTGGAGTTCCGGTCGCATCCGATTTCTCGGTCGCCGATCGGCTTTGCCATCACCGCACGCGGATATCGAGACCCCAGAGGCGTCCTTCCGGCGCCACGGCACTCACGCTCAGGAGGAGCATGCCGACTACGGCATCCGTCGCACCCACGCGGCGCAAGAAGACGTCCCGCCGCGACGAGGACGCACCGCTGATCCCGATCCTCGCCCGCAAGGTGCGCGAGATCGAGGCGAAGGCGCAGCGCGGCAAGCTCGGGCCCACCAACCGCGTCAAGTTCCAGGTGATCGCCTTCCTGGTGCGCGAGGAGCGCGCCCGGGTGAAGGCGGCGGCCGAGATCGCCGACGCGACCCGCGCCGAACTGCTCAAGCGGCTCGACGGGGTGGCGACGATCCTCGCGAAGACGGCGGCGCGCGACACCTCCCTCATCCAGCTGCTCGAGGCGGACCAGGCGACGAGCCCCGTCGCCAAGCGCATGCGCCGCGACTGGCTGCTGGAGTCGGGGGCGGAGCTGCCGCCCGAGGAGCTCGTGATCACCGATCGTCCGATGGTGCAGGCCGCCCCCGTCGTCCCCGCCGCCCTCGCCGAGCGGCAGGTCACCCCGCCCTCGGTGGAGTCGCGCCTGCTCGCCCACCCCTTCCTCGCGCCGGACCTCACCCCGCGGCCGGCCGCCACCCCCCGTCGCCGGCTCGACGGCTGGGAGCTGATGGGCCCGCTGTACAAGGCGTTCGAGACCGGAGCGGGCGGTTCCACGGCATCCATGGAGCTGCCGCCGGAGCCCGAGTTCGACCAGATCTCGCCCAAGGGCCTGTCGGTCATGGCGCATCAGTCCCGCTTCCTCGAGGCCGTGCGCGACGGGCACCGCAGCTTCCTGCTGGCCGATGAGCCGGGCCTGGGCAAGACGGCCCAGTCGGTGCTCGCCGCCTCGGTCGTCGGCGCCTATCCGATGCTCGCCGTCGTGCCCAACGTCGTGAAGATGAACTGGGCGCGCGAGGTGGAGCGGTGGACGCCGCAGCGCCGGGCCACGGTGATCCACGGCGACGGCGCCGACATCGACGCCTTCGCGGACGTCTTCATCGTCAACTACGAGGTCCTCGACCGGCATCTCTCGTGGCTGGGATCCATCGGCCTGAAGGGCATGGTCGTCGACGAGGCGCACTTCATCAAGAACCTCTCCTCGCAGCGCTCGCAGAACGTCCTGGCGCTGGCGGCCCGTGTGCGCGAGCAGGTGCGCAACCCGCTGATGATCGCGCTGACCGGGACGCCGCTCATCAACGACGTCGAGGACTTCGACGCCATCTGGCGCTTCCTGGGCTGGACGACGGGGGACAAGCCCGGCCCCGAGCTCATGGAGAAGCTCGACGAGACCGGCTTCACGCCGGCCGACAAGGCCTTCTACCCGGCCGCCCGCGACGCGGTGATCTCGATGGGCATCGTCCGCCGCAAGAAGAAGGAGGTCGCCGCCTCCCTCCCCGACAAGCTCATCGCCGACCTGCCGGTGCAGCTGGACGACGAGTACGGGCGCGGGATCCGCGACGCCGAGCGGGAGCTGGGCGAGCGCCTGGCCGCGCGCTACTGGCGGATCGTGGAGGCGCGCGGGGACCGCAGCGGGGTGCGCGCGACGATGGACCCGGACGAGGACATCGTGCGCCTGGTGGCGCAGAACGAGCTGGAGGAGTCGCGCGCCGCGGGCACGCAGGGCGACAACGTCTTCACCATGGTGCGCAAGATCGGCCAGGCCAAGGCGCAGCTGGCCGCGGACTACGCCGCGCAGCTGCAGCGCTCGGTGGGCAAGGTGGTCTTCTTCGCCAAGCACATCGACGTGATGGACCAGGCGGAGGCGCATTTCGCCGCCAGCGGCATCCGTTCCATCTCGATCCGCGGCGATCAGTCCACGCCCGCCCGCCAGCAGGCGATCGACGCCTTCAACGACGATCCCGACGTCGGCATCGCGGTCTGCTCGCTGACCGCCGCCGGAGTGGGCCTGAACCTGCAGGCGGCCTCCAACGTCGTCCTCGCGGAGCTCAGCTGGACCGCCGCCGAGCAGACCCAGGCCATCGACCGGGTGCACCGGATCGGCCAGGAGGAGCCGGTGACCGCGTGGCGGATCATCGCCGCGCACACGATCGACACCAAGATCGCCGAGCTCATCGACGCCAAGCAGGGCCTCGCCGCCCGCGCGCTGGACGGCGAGAGCGTCGACGGCTCGCCGAGCGAGTCGGTGCAGCTGGCCGCGCTCATGCACCTCCTGCGCGAGGCGCTGCTGCCCGGCGCGCACTGAGGCACGGGCGATCGGCTCGCCGGTCCGCGTGGCACGGTAGATTCGAGAGGGTCCAGCGGAAGGGGCATCCATGCGGATCGGCATTCACACCTCCGGCGGCGACTGCCCCGGCCTCAACGCGGTGATCCGCGGCATCGTGCTGAAGGGCACGGAGGTCTACGGCACGGAGTTCGTGGGGTTCCGGGACGGCTGGCGCGGTGTCAAGGACGGCGACTTCATCCCGCTCACCCGGCACGAGGTGAAGGGCCTGTCGAAGGTCGGCGGGACCATCCTCGGCACCAGCCGCACCAACCCCTACGAGGGCGACAACGGCGGTCCGGGGAAGATCTCCGAGATGATGGCCGCCCATCGCATCGACGGCATCATCGCCCTCGGCGGCGAGGGGACCCTGGCGGGCGCGGCGGAGCTGTTCCGCGACGGCGTGCCGGTGATGGGCGTGCCGAAGACGATCGACAACGATCTGCGGGCCACCGACTACTCCTTCGGGTTCGACACCGCGGTCAACATCGCCACCGAGGCGATGGACCGTCTGCGCACCACGGGCGACTCGCACCGGCGCGTGATGGTCGCCGAGGTCATGGGACGCCACGTCGGCTGGATCGCGCTGCACGCGGGGATGGCCGCGGGCGCCCACGTGATCTGCATCCCCGAGGTACCGATGTCGCTGGAGGAGATCTGCGCGCAGGTCACCAGCGCCTTCGACCGCGGGCGCGCGCCGCTCGTCGTCGTCTCCGAGGGCTTCACGCTCACCGGGATGGACGAGGCGTACAGCGACAAGGGCCTCGACTCCTTCAACCGGCCGCGGCTGGGCGGCATCGGCGAGGTGCTGGCCCCGCAGATCGAGCGGACGACCGGCATCGAGACGCGGGCGACGACGCTCGGCTACATCCAGCGCGGCGGCTCGCCCTCCGCCTTCGACCGGGTGCTGGCGACCCGGCTCGGCCTGCACGCCGCGGACGCGGTGGCGGACGGGGCCTGGGGGCAGATGGTGGCGCTGCGCGGCACCGACATCGTCCGGGTGCCCTTCGCCGACGCGCTGGGCGAGCTCAACGCGGTTCCCCGCTCGCGCTGGGACGAGGCGGCGGCCCTCTTCGGCTGAGCATCCGCCGGCAGCGCGGAAGCGCGACCGTCGCGCGGCGGAGGGGCGGTGCGCCGCCGTGCGCGACTACTCCGCCAGGCCCAGGGTCTCCAGGAGCCAGGCGAGCTCCCAGGCGCGCTCGCGCCAGGCGTTGTAGCGGCCGGAGACGCCGCCGTGACCGGCGGTCATCTCGCACTTGAGCAGCACGTCCGCAGCCCCCGCCGCGCGCAGGCGTGCGACCCACTTGGCCGGCTCCACGTAGAGCACCCGGGTGTCGTTGAGCGAGGTGACCGCGAGGATGCGGGGGTAGCGCACGCCCTCCCGCACGTTCTCGTAGGGGGTGTACGACTTCATGTAGGCGTAGACCTCCGCGTCGTGCAGCGGATCGCCCCACTCGTCCCACTCGATCACGGTGAGGGGGAGCGAGGGGTCCAGGATCGAGGTGAGCGCGTCGACGAAGGGGACCCCGGCGAGGATCCCGGCGAACAGCTCCGGGGCGAGGTTCGCCACAGCGCCCATGAGGAGGCCCCCGGCGCTGCCGCCCTCCGCGACCAGGCGGTCGGGGGCGGTGAGGCCGGCGTCGACGAGGTGCCGCGCGCAGGCGACGAAGTCGGTGAAGGTGTTGCGCTTGCGCCGCAGCTTGCCGTCCTCGTACCACTGCCGGCCGAGCTCGCCGCCGCCACGGACGTGCGCCACCGCGAACACCACCCCGCGGTCGAGCTCCGAGAGGCGCATGACCGAGAACGACGGGTCGATCGAGTGCTCGTAGGAGCCGTAGCCGTACAGGTGCAGAGGGCGGGGGCCGGCACCCGGCGCCTCCGGGTCGCCGAAGGAGCGCTTCCAGACGAGGGAGATCGGCACCCGGGTGCCGTCGTCGGCGGTGGCCCACAGGCGGCGCTGATCGTACTCGTCCGGGTCGTAGCCGCCGAGCACGGGCTGCTGCTTGCGCAGGATCAGCGCGCGGCCGGCCAGGTCCAGGTCGTACACGGTCCCGGGCGTGACGAAGGACCCGTAGCCCAGGCGCAGCTGGGTCGTGTCCCACTCCGGGTTCGCACCGAGACCCGCGGCGTACAGCGGCTCCGGGAAGGCCAGCTCCTCCAGCGCGCCGGAGGCGTACTCCAGCAGGCCGATGCGGCTGAGCCCCTCCCGGCGGTACTCCACGGCGGCGAGGTCACGGAAGCAGTCCACGTCCAGCAGCCGCTGCCCGGGCGTGTGCGGGATGAGCACCCGGCGCTCGCTCTGCGGGTCGGCGACGGGGACCTGGACGAGCTCGAAGTCGAGCGCGCCGTCGTTGTGCAGGATCAGCAGGACGTCCTCGCCGTCGACGATCGCGTGATCGGCGGAGTACTCCACTCCCTCGCGCCGCGGCCAGACGATCCGCGGGGCGAGATCGGCGAGGTCTGCTCCCTCGCTCAGGGCGGCGAGGTCGATCAGGTGCTCCTCGGAGGTGATCGACGAGCCCACGGCGATCACGAGGAACCGCCGGCTGCGGGTGATCCCCGCGCCCAGCCAGTAGCGCTCGTCGGGCTCGTGGAAGAGCTTCACGTCGGAGGCGACCGGCGTGCCGAGCCGGTGCAGCCAGAGCGTGTCCGGGCGCCACGAGTCGTCCAGGGTGGAGTACACCACCGCGGTGCCGTCGGGGGTGAGGAAGGCGGAGGAGGTGTTGGGGATCTCGTCCGGGAGGTTCTCTCCGCCGGCCAGGTCGCGCACGCGGACGGTGTAGCGCTCGTCGCCCTCGACGTCCACCGACCAGAGCATGCGGGTGGCGTCGTCCGAGACGCCGAAGGCGCCGAGCGCGAAGAACTCGTGCCCCTCGGCCTCGACGTTGCCGTCCAGCAGCACCTCCTCGCCGGGCACCGGCACTCCGGGCTCCAGGGACGGCGGGGTCACGCGGTCGTCGCCGACGCGGGTGCGGCACTGGATGCCGTACTGGGCGCCCTCCTCGGTGCGGCCGTAGTACCACCAGTCGCCGCGGCGGGTGGGGACGGAGAGGTCGGTCTCCTGCACCCGGCTCCGGGTCTCCTCGAAGAGCGTCTCCCGCAGTCCCGCGAGGTGCGCCGCGCGCGCCTCGGTGTAGGCGTTCTCCGCCTCCAGGTGCGCGGTGACCTCCGCGTCGTCCTTCGCCCGCAGCCACTCGTACGGGTCGTCCACGGTGTCGCCGTGGTGCGTTCGGGAGAAGGGGCGGCGGTCGGCGGCGGGTGCGGCGTTCGAGGCGGGGGTATCGGAGCTCACCGCTTCACGTTAGCCCACCCGCGGCGGTGCCTCCGCGTGCGGCGAGGCGGGGAGAGGCGCACGGACTCCGGGGCTCGTCGTGAGGCGGGAGCTGACGCTCCGCCTCCATCATTCTGCGCGCAGTCGTAGGATCAGCGGTGCCTCGTCATGAATCGGTAGGCTCGCCTACTCCGGCGACCACGCCGTCTCTGCGCTGGATGACAGAGGGACTCGACGGAGGAGACATAACAAGCAGCCGGAGGCGAATGACGGATGCGGGGGTCGCGCGGACGCGACCCCGGCATCCGAGGGGTCACTGGATGATGAAGAGGGTCCTCTCTCCGAAGGTGTACTGGCCGAGGATGGTCGCGCTCGTGCCGTCGGTGAAGACGACGATGGAGCCGGGCCAGTAGTCCACCACGTTGCGGCTCTCGCCGGCGCTGATGTGGAGATCCCAACGCGTGGTGCAGCCGTTCTCGGCGGACTGGACCATGAAGCCCTGCACGGTCTTCGAGGTCGCGTTCACGATGCGGCTCGGGACGGCATCGGCGTCCGTCGTTCCGGGAGCCCAGACGGAGCACTCCGCCGGGACGGGAGCCGGTCCTTCGGCGGCCGCGGAGCCGGGGTAGGACACCTCGGTGAGATCTGTCGGGGCGGGGCAGGCCGAGGGGGCGCTCCAGGAGCACTGCCGAGAGGTCACGGAGAAGGCGGTCTGCACGTTCGCCGGTCCCACCGGCAGCACGGTGAAGCTCGTCTGCGGCGAGGCCGCGGGGGTGAGCACCACCAGCTGGGCGGTGTCGAGGTCACCCCAGGCGGAGCCGGTGAAGCGGGTCTCGCCCGCCGCCAGGACGGGCGGGGTGAGCGCCACGCCCGAGCCGCAGTGCACCCGGGGCACGCCGTAGCGGTCGTAGCCGACCATGGTGCCCTTCTGCAGCACCGCCTGCATCGGGAAGCCCGCCCCGGCGGAGTAGCCGTTGTAGGTGACGCGGGTGTCCGCGAGCAGGTGCCCGAAGGTCAGCTGCTGAGAGTAGGCCTCGTAGTCGGCGGGGGTGAGCGCCCGGCCGACACCGAGAGTGTCGTCGGCGTTGAGCGCGGCGAGGAAGGCGGCGACCGCGCCCGCGTTCTCCGCCTTCGTCGCGTCGATCGACTGGCAGGAGGCGTAGGAGAGTCCGTAGATCTCCGGAGTGTCGCCGGCGACCTGCGCGATCGAGACGGCCGTGCCCGCCTCCGGTGCGGTGCCGCTCGCGGGCGTGCTCAGCGCGTCGAAGGTGACGAGCGGAGTGGAGTCGCTCTTCGCCGGCGCGGGGCCGAAACTGCCCGCGTCGATGAGCACGACGTCGGTCGGGACCGCGGGCGGCTCCGAGCCGGGCATGCGCAGGTCGCCGCGGAGCGCCAGGAAGAGCGCGGCCAGGGTGGCGGCCAGGAGCACGAGCAGGACGATGAGGGTGGCCACGAGGCCACCCTTCTTCGCCTTCGGCGCCGGGGTCGCGTAGGCCGTCGGGGCCGAAGCGGCCGGGGGCGGCGGGCTGACGACGGCTGCTGCCGCTGCTGCGGCTGCTGCAGCGGTCGCCGCCGCCGCGGTGTGCGCGCGCTCCGCCTCGGCCTCCTTCGCGCGGAGCGCTGCGACCTCGGCCTCCAGTGCTGCGGTGCGGTCGGTCTCGGCCTGCTGCGCAGCGAGCCGGGCGGTCTCGGCCTCCCGGGCCTTCAGCGCGGCGAGCTCGGCTTCGAGGTCGGCCGCGCGGTCGGCGGCGGCCCTCTCCTCGGCAGCCTTC
>JBEBWQ010000057.1:0-11297 GCA_040392075.1 Microbacterium sp. | reverse complement strand
GTCGGCGCCTCCGCCCGGTCACGCGCTCCGGGGGCGGAGACATGCCGAGGGGAGCACGCCTTCCTGCCGCATCGATCCCCGCCGCGGCATATCTCCCCGCGGCGGGAGGCCGGGGCGCATTCGGGAGACGAGAGTGCTTAATTTCACCTTAATCAAACAGTAATAATATGCAGATCATATGAAATAGGTGAATCTGGGTATTGACTTTTGGTTTCCGATCCTGAAAGAAGCGTGCGAGGATTCCGAGAGATGTCGCGGCGACGGCGCCGTGACGCGGAGCCAAAGGATGTGCTGCATGAGAAACGCACGGAGTCGTGTGTGGACCGGGGTGGGTGTGGCTGCTGTCGCGGCACTGGCGCTCACCGCCTGCCAGAGCTTCGACGAGCCGGCCGCCCCCGGGGGCGGCGGGGAGGCCGCCGAAGCGACCATCACCGTCGGGTTCATCACTCCGCTGACCGGCCCGCTGGCCGTGTTCGGCGCTCCCGACACCTTCGTCGTCGAGCAGATGCAGGCCTGGTTCGACGAGAACCCGATCGTCGCCGGCGGCACCGAGTACGCCGTGGACATCGTCATCAAGGACTCGCAGTCCTCGCCGGACCGCGCGGCCCAGGTCGCGCAGGACCTCATCACCCAGGACGGCGCCGACGTGCTGATGGCGCACGCCACCCCCGAGACCACCGTGCCGGTGTCGAACCAGTGCGAGGCCAACGCGGTGCCCTGCATCACCGCGGACACCCCCTGGCAGCCCTGGGCGTTCAGCCGGCAGGCCGACCCGGACAACCCGGTGCCGCTGAAGTGGAGCAACCACTTCTTCTGGGGCCTGGAGGACGTCGCCGCGGTCTACCAGGACATGTGGAACCAGGTCGACACCAACAAGAAGGTCGCGGGCCTCTTCCCCAACGACTCCGACGGCCAGGCCTGGGCGGGCGCCCTGCCGGGCATGTTCGAGGAGGCCGGCTTCGGCTACACCCTCGACGTGCCGAACCTCTACGAGCCGGGCACGCAGGACTTCTCCGCGCTGATCAACCTGTTCAAGGCCAACGGCACCGAGATCATCACCGGCGTGGTGCCGCCGCCGGACTTCGCCACCTTCTGGCAGCAGGCGCAGCAGCTGGGCTACCAGCCGAAGGTCGTCACCATCGCCAAGGCGATCGAGTTCCCGGCCGCCGTCGAGGCGCTGGACAACCCCGAGGGACTCACCACCGGCGTGTGGTGGTCGCCGACCGCGCCCTACACCTCGAACCTCACCGGGCAGAGCGCGCAGGAGCTGGCCGACGCCTACTTCGACGCCACCGGCTCGCAGTGGACCGTGGCGCTGCCCTTCTCCGAGGCGCTGTTCGAGGTGCTCGCACAGGCCGTGATCGACGCCGGCGGAACCGACAAGCAGGCGATCGTGGACGCCGTCTCGCAGATGACGATCGACACCATCGTCGGCACCCTCGACTGGAAGAACGGGCCGTACCCGAACATCGCCAAGAGCCCGCTGCTCGGCGGCCAGTGGCTGAAGGACGACAGCGGCCAGTTCACCTACGACCTCGTGGTGAAGTCCAACATGCTGGCGCCGGAGGTGCCCACCGTCGGCACCGTCCAGCCGATGGCCTACTGAGCGAACGACGTGAGAGAGGCGACAGTTCCGTGAGCATCCCCGCCGCCCCGGCTCTTCTGGAGATCGAGGGTCTGCAGAAGAGGTTCGGGTCGGTGGTGACCGCCGACGGGCTCTCGCTCTCGGTGGGTCAGGGGCAGGCGCTGGGCATCGTCGGGCCGAACGGCGCCGGCAAGTCCACGCTCCTGTCCCTGATCACCGGGGTGTACAGGTCGGACGGCGGCACCATCCGCTTCGACGGCGAGGACATCACCGGTCAGCGCACCGCGAAGCGCACGAAGGCCGGCATCGCCCGGACCTTCCAGATCCCGCGCCCGTTCGTGGACATGACCGTGTTCGAGAACGTGCTGGTCGGCGCCTCCTTCGGCGGCGGCCAGCACGGCCGGGCCGCGCACGAGCGCGCGGTCTCCGCGCTGGAGCGAACGGGACTGCTGCGATTCGCAGACCGGCGCGCCGACGAGCTGCGCCTGCTCGACCGCAAGCGACTGGAGCTGGCGCGGGCCCTGGCCACCGGGCCCCGCCTGCTCCTGCTCGACGAGATCGCGGGCGGCCTGAACGACCACGAGCTCCCCACCCTCATCGCCCTCATCCGGGAGCTGAAGGAGTCGGGGATCACCATCATCTGGATCGAGCACATCGTCCATGCCCTCGCCGAGGTCGTGGACTCCCTCGCCTGCCTCGCCTTCGGCCGGATCCTCGCCCAGGGCGATCCGCACGAGGTGATGCGCAACCCCGAGGTGATCGACATCTATCTCGGCACCACCTTCGCCGCGGAGGACCCCGCATGAGCCTGCTCGACATCGTCGGACTCGACGTGCACTACGGCGACTTCCAGGCGCTGTACGGCGTGAACGTCACCCTGCGCGAGGGCGAGACCCTCGCCGTGATCGGGGCGAACGGCGCGGGGAAGTCCACCCTACTCGGCGCGATCGCGGGCTGGCGCAACCAGACCGCCGGCACGATCAGCGTGGAGGGGGTGGAGATCTCCCACGAGCCCGCGCATCGTCGCGTCAGCCGGGGCGTGGCGCTCGTGCCCGAGGGTCGCCGCATCTTCACGAGCCTCACCGTGGAGGAGAACCTACAGGTCGGAGCGTACGCGCGCCGCGAGGGGCCGTGGGACCTGGAGAGCGTCATGGACGCGATCCCGCTCGTCCGCGACATCCGCGGCAAGGCGGGCGCCGCGCTTTCCGGCGGCGAGCAGCAGGCCACCGCGATCGCCCGGGCGCTGATGAGCAACCCGACCCTGCTGCTCCTCGACGAGGTGTCGCTGGGCCTGGCCCCCGTCGCCGTGCAGGCGGTGTACTCCGCGATCCCGGAGATCACCGGCCGCGGCACCACCGTGATGATCGTGGAGCAGGACGTCACCCACGCCCTCGCCGTCGCCGACCGCGTGCAGTGCATGCTCGAGGGCCGCACGGTGCTCGAGGGCCGGGCGGACGAGGTCACCCGCGAGCAGCTCGCTGCCGCCTACTTCGGGATGGAGGGGAGCGCCTGATGGAATGGGTCAGCGCGATCACGCAGGGCATCCTGCTGGGCGGCTTCTACGCCCTGCTGGCGGCGGGACTGTCGTTCATGTTCGGCGTGATGGGCATCGTCAACCTCGCGCACGGGGCGAGCGCCGTGCTGGGCGCGTATCTCGGCCTCTGGATCATGGGCGCCACCTCGCTCCCCTGGGGCGTGGTGCTGCTCATCGTCATCCCGGTGCTCGCCGCGATCGGATGGGCGCTGCAGTACTTCGTGCTCAACCGGGCGATCAGCCGCGGGGGACTCACCCCGATCATCGTGACCTTCGGTCTCTCGGTGATCATCTCCAGCCTCCTCCAGCAGCTGTTCTCCGCGGACAGCCGGTCGATCCCCTCCGGCGGCATCGGCCAGCTGAGCATCCCGCTCGCCCCGGGCCTGTCGGTGGGCGTGCTGCCGCTGATCACCCTCGTCGCCGGCGTCGTCGTGATCTTCGGCCTCCAGGCCTACCTCGACCACACCCGGCAGGGGCGCGCGATGCGCGCGGTGTCCGATGACCAGGAGGCCGCGCGCCTCATGGGCATCGACAACAAGAGGGTCTACGCGCTGGCCACCGCGATCGCCATGGGCACGATCGCGATCGCCGGCGTCTTCCTCGGGCTGCGCACCCAGTTCAGCCCGGTGTACGGCGACATGGTGCTGATCTTCGCCTTCGAGGCCGTCATCATCGGCGGGCTGGGAAGCCTCCGCGGCACCCTCGCCGGCGCGATGGTGCTGGGGCTGGCCCAGACCATCGGCGGCCAGATCTTCCCCGGGTACGGCGTGCTCGCCGGGCACCTGGTGTTCCTCGTCCTGCTCGCGGTGAGACCGCAGGGCATCTTCAACCGGAATGGGGTGAGGGCATGACCACGCTCGTCACGACGCCCTTCCGCGTCTCCCGCTCCACCCGCTCCTCCCGGGTCGCCGCCTGGGCGATGATCCCGGTGCTGGGCGTGCTGATCGCGATGCCGTATCTGCTCTCCTCGGGGGTGCAGCAGGGGCTCACCCAGCTGTTCATCCTGATGATCATGGGCACGATGTGGAACCTCCTGGCCGGCTACGCGGGGCTCGTCTCCATCGGTCAGCAGGCGTTCATCGGCATCGGGGCGTACGGCCTGGTCGCCTCCGCGAACAACTGGGGCGTCAACCCGTTCCTGGCGATCCTCATCGGCGTCGCCCTGGCGGCGGTCCTGTCGTACCCGATCTCCTTCCTCGTCTTCCGGCTGTACGGCGGGTACTTCGCGATCGGCACCTGGGTCGTCTCCGAGGTGGTGATGCAGGTCGTCTCCCGCGTCCCGGCATTCGGCGGGGGCCCCGGCATGAACCTCCGCCCGATGGGGCTGGGCCCGAACACCCGGATCGCCTACATCTACTGGGTGGCGCTGGCCGCGGTCATCCTCGCCGTCGCCGTCACCTACCTGCTGATGCGCTCGCGGCTGGGCACCGGCTTCACCGCGATCCGCGACGACACGGTGGCCGCCGGGTCCCTCGGGGTGCAGGTCACCCGGGCCAAGCGGATCGTCTACGTCGTCGCCGCGGGCGGCAGCGCCCTGGCCGGCGGGCTGATGGCCCTGTCCACGCTGCAGGTGAAGCCCGACTCGATGTTCTCGATCGGGTTCACCGTGTCGATGATCTTCATCGTGCTGATCGGGGGCATGGGCACGATCGAGGGCCCGATCGTCGGAGCGGTCGTCTACTTCGCCCTGCAGCAGCTGCTCTCGGGCCTGGGGGCCTGGTATCTGGTGATCCTCGGCGTCGTCGCGGTCGTGATCGCGATCGCCCTGCCCCGCGGGCTGTGGGGTCTGCTGGCCGCCCGCGGCATCCGGCTCTTCCCCGTCGGACACCGGGTCGAGCTAGACTTCCCGACACGGAGCAGCGTCGCACCGGAGAGGTGACCCCGGGAGGTGGTCGTATGGCGTGGGCGGAGGCCGGTCCCTGGCGCGACTGGGACGAGCTCTCCTCCTCGGTCGCCCGCGCCTACTTCCCGCACCGGCTGACCCCGCTGACCCGCGGCAGCTCCGCCGAGCGGGTCACCGTGCACGGCCGGGACCTGGGCCCCGTCCGGCTGGCGGAGATCGGCTGGGGCGCCGACGTCGTGGTGCGCACGGCGCACGAGGGCGGCTACGCCGTGAACCTCCCGCTGTCGGGGAGCCTCGGCTCCCGGATCGGCCGCAAGGAGGTGCGGGCCACCCCGGCACGGGCCACCGTGTACCAGCCCGACACCGAGGTGGAGATCGTGGACTGGCCGGCCGACTGCCGGATCCTCGGGGTGCGCTTCGAGGCCGGTCATCTTCGCGCGGAGGCGCAGCGCCTCTTCGCCCACGCGGCCCGGCTGCCTGAGGCGTTCGACACCACCGGGCTCGGCCAGGAGTGGCTGACGCTCGTGCGGCAGGTCGCGCAGACCCCGGTGTCGCACCCGCTGGTGCGGGAGCAGCTGGCGGGTGCGATCACCACCGCGTTCCTGCTGGCCACCGTGCCCGACGACGGCGGAGGGATGGCGGCGTGCCCGCGCATCGTGCGGCGGGTGGTCGACGCCGTGCAGACCGATCCGGCGCGGGCCTGGACCGCGGCGGAGATGGCCGAGACCGCGGGCGTGGGCGTGCGGCGGCTCCAGGAGGGGTTCCGCGAGTACCTCGGGGTCAGTCCGCGCGAGTACCTCGTCGAGGTCCGGCTGGAGCGGGTGCACGCCGAGCTCTCCGCGGGAGCCCCGGGGGAGACCGTCACCGACGTGGCGATGCGCTGGGGTTTCGCCCACGTCGGCCGTTTCGCCGCGCAGTACCGCGCACGCTACGGCGAGACCCCCTCCGCCACGCTCCGCACGGCGTCGGGACGCTGAGCGGACCCTCCGCCGAACCGGGTGCGCGAAACGGATCGCGGGTGCGCCGGGCGGATGGCCGGTGCGCACCGGGCTTCCTACGGTTGTGGTCACACGGACACGTCGAAGGAGCCGGTCATGTGGGATCAGCGGGAACTGCGCACCGCCTTCGGGCGCTTCGCCAGCGGGGTGACGGTGGTGAGCTGTCGCACCGACGAGGGCGAGCCGCACGGCGCGACGGTCTCGGCCTTCACCTCCGTCTCGCTGGAGCCCGCTCTCGTCCAGGTCACGCTCATCCGCGGCAACCGGGTGTCCGAGCTCGTCGGCGACCGGCCGTTCGCCATCAACGTCCTCTCCGCCGACCAGGAGGACGTCGCCTTCCACTTCGCCGGCCGCCCGAAGCTGGACGAGGTGGGCTGGATGGACGGCCCGCTCGTCGGCGGGGTCCCCGGCGCACCGGTGCTTCCGGCGACGGTCGCCACCTTCTCCTGCACCCCCTGGGCGCAGTACGACGGCGGGGACCATCTCATCGTCCTCGGCGAGGTCGTCGACGTGCAGCACGACGCCGGGCGCTGGCCGCTGATCTTCTTCGGCGGGAAGTTCTCCGAGCTCGGGCATGAGATCGCCCGCGCCCCCTGGAACTGGTCGGGCGACGATCCGTACGCCGGCTGGTACGACACCTCCTCGATCCCGGTGCCCCCTCGGCGCTGACCTCCCGCCCGGTCGCCGGGCCCTCGGCGGATTCCGGGGCGACGGGCACCGGGAACCGCACTCGAACCACCCACACCCAGAGAAAGGACCCGTGATGTCGACGGAGAACACGGAAGCCATCACCTACGCGAGCCGGCCGATGACCGGCGACGAGTACATCGAGTCGCTGCGCGACGGCCGGGAGGTGTACATCCACGGCGAGCGGGTGAAGGACGTCACCACCCACCCCGCCTTCCGCAACTCGATCCGCTCGGTGGCCCGCCTGTACGACGGCCTGCACACCGGCCCCCACGTGGACACCCTCACCGCGCCCACCGACACCGGCAACGGCGGCGTCACCTTCCCCTTCTTCAAGACCCCGACCTGCCGGGAGGACCTGGTCAAGGAGCGCGACGCGATCGCGCAGTGGGCGCGGATGAGCTACGGCTGGCTGGGCCGGAGCCCCGACTACAAGGCCTCGTTCCTCGGCACCCTGCACGCGAACCGCGAGATGTACGAGCCCTTCGGCGACAACGCCGAGCGCTGGTACCGCGAGTCGCAGGAGAAGGTCCTGTACTGGAACCACGCGATCATCAACCCGCCGGTGGACCGTCACCTGCCGCCGGACGAGGTCGGCGACGTCTACATCAACGTGGAGAAGGAGACCGACGCCGGGCTCATCGTCTCCGGCGCGAAGGTCGTGGCCACCGGCTCCGCCATCACCAACTACAACTTCATCGCGCACTACGGCCTGCCCATCAAGAAGAAGCAGTTCGCGCTCATCTGCACCGTGCCGATGGACGTGCCGGGCCTGAAGCTCATCTCCCGCACCTCCTACGCGCAGAACGCGGCCATCGTCGGCTCGCCCTTCGACTACCCGCTCTCCAGCCGCTTCGACGAGAACGACGCGATCTTCGTCTTCGACAAGGTGCTCGTGCCCTGGGAGAACGTGTTCCTCTACGGCGACATCGACAAGATCAACGCCTTCTTCCCGCAGTCCGGCTTCCTCCCGCGCTTCACCTTCCAGGGCGTCACGCGCCTGGCGGTCAAGCTCGACTTCATCGCCGGTCTCCTGCTGAAGGCCCTGGAGATCACCGGTTCGAAGGACTTCCGCGGGGTGCAGATGCGCGTGGGCGAGGTGATCGGGTGGCGCAACCTGTTCTGGACCATCTCCTCGGCGATGGCCAACGATCCCGAGCCCTGGCTCAACGGCGCGGTGATCCCGAAGATCGAGTACGGCATGGTCTATCGCCAGTTCATGATGATCGGGTATCCGCGGATCAAGGAGATCATCGAGCAGGACGTCGCCTCGGGCCTGATCTACCTGCCCTCGGGCGCGGAGGACTTCAAGAGCCCCGAGATCCGCCCCTACCTGGACAAGTACGTCCGCGGCTCGAACGGGGTGCAGGCGGTCGACCGGGTGAAGCTGCTGAAGGCGCTGTGGGACGCGGTGGGCTCCGAGTTCGGCGGCCGGCACGAGCTGTACGAGCGCAACTACTCCGGCAACCACGAGAACGTGAAGATCGAGCAGCTGTTCACCGCGCAGGCGCGCGGCACGGTCGATCAGATGACGGGTCTTGCCGACCAGTTCCTCTCCGAGTACGACCTGGACGGCTGGACGGTCCCCGACCTCATCAACAACGACGACGTCCGCGTGTTCGGGCGCTGAGGAGGCCGCCGGCCCGCTGACGCGGGCCCACAGACACGGAACCCTGCATCCACGGGAGCGGATGCAGGGTTCCGTCATGCGCCCCGTGCTCGGCCTCGGGTCGGGACAGGCCCGGGCTCCGCCGGATGCCTCCGCCCCGGCGGAGGGGATCCGCGAGGACGAGGACGCGTGCCCGGCGTGTCGGTTCTCGTCCCGGGGGAAGCCCTCGGTTCGGACGGCGAGGGCGACCGAGCCCGCCGGTCAGATCGTGTAGTCGACGATCACCGGGGCGTGGTCGCTCCAGCGGGTATCGTAGCTGGGGGCGCGGTCCACGCGGTACGCGGCCACGCGCTCGGCGAGCGGGGGAGTGGCGACGTGGTAGTCGATGCGCCAGCCGGTGTCGTTGTCGAAGGCCTGGCCGCGGTTGGACCACCAGGTGTAGGGGCCGTCCACCTCGCCGGCGAAACGGCGGCCGACGTCCACCCAGCCGAGGCCCGCGCCGGTCGTGCCGTCCACGCACGCGATCTCGGTGCCGGCCTCGCCGAAGAACCGGTCGAAGTAGGCCCGCTCGCGGGGGAGGAAGCCGGCCTTCTTGCGGTTGCCGCGCCAGTTCTTGATGTCGAACTCCCGGTGCCCCACGTTGAGGTCGCCGGTGATGAGGGCGAGGGCCCCGTTCTCCGCCAGCGCTGACATCCGCGACCCCATCGCATCCAGGAAGCGCCACTTCTCCTCCTGCTTGGGGGTGTCGGCCTCGCCCGTGTGCACGTAGGCGCTGACCACCGTGAGGGGGGTGTCGCCGAGGAGCGCGTCGCCCTCGATCCATCGTCCGCGGGAGTCGAAGTCCTCCGGGCCGAAGTCGGTGCGGACGGTGAGGAGCGGCGTGCGGCTGAGGATCGCCACGCCCGCGCGGCCCTTCGCCGTGGCCTCGTCGTGCGCGATGTGCCACCCCGGGAAGGCCTCCTCGAGGTGCTCGTCCTGCGCGCGGACCTCCTGCAGGGTGAGGATGTCGATGCCGGCGGCGTCCAGCCACTCCCGCATGCCCTTGCGCACGGCGGCGCGGATCCCGTTGACGTTGGCGGTGGCGATGCGGAGCTGCGGCATGGATTCAGCCTAGCGATTCGGGCGGCCCCGTCGGCCCGGGCGGTCGGAGCGTCCCGCCGCGGCAGTCTCGGTCGACGACGCGTCCTCGTCTCCCGAGTCGCTTCCCGTGCCGTCCGTGCCGTCCGGGGTGCGTCCGCGGGAGGCGAGACGGCTGAGCGCGGCGACGCGGGTGACCGCGGCGGCCTTGCGGGATGCCTCCTCGGCGGCCTCGGCCAGTGCCTCGGCGAGCTGGGCCTCCGCCGTCCTCACCGCGCGCGCCGCGGAGAGCGTGCGATACCAGGGGGCGGCGTCCGCCGCCTCCTGCGCCCGGCGCAGGCGCACCTGCCCGGCGACGACGAGCGCCTCCAGCTCCGCGGCGCGCTGGTCCGTCTCGCTCTGATCCTCCAGCGGCTGGTCGCGGTCGGCGGCGAAGACCGCGATGAACGACGCCGCGACGAGGATCACCACGGCCACCATCCGGCACCACAGCAGCAGCCCGACGATCACGGTGAAGGTGGCCAGCAGCGGGTTGCTCGGCGTGCGGGAGAGCAGCAGGCCCAGTCCCAGCTGGAGCACCGCCACCGCGGCACCGCCGAGCAGGGCGCCGGGGAGGATCATGCGCCAGGGCAGCCGGGTGCCGGTGAGGAAGCGCACCAGCAGGGTGAGCGCGAGGGTGTCCACGATGATGATCATCAGGACGGACAGCCCCCGTCCGCCGATCTCGACGAGCCATCCGTCCGGCGTCCAGCCGAGGATCTCCCGCGCCTGCGCGAGCGCCCAGACGCCCGCCCAGCTGAGGCCCGCGCCGAGCAGCAGCGCCGATCCGAACAGCACGGCCCCGGTCGCGTCTCCCAGCTTCAGCATCCAGTAGGCGCGGGTGTCGAAGGGGAGGCCGAAGATGTCGCGGACGGCACGGCGGAGGAAGGTGACCGCGCCGATGGCGGTCCACACGCCGATGCCCACGGCGATCGCGCCGGTGATCCCGAGGAACCCGGTCGAGCTCTGCGCGATCTGGATGACGTCGTCGTAGGTGACCAGTCCCGGGCCGCCGTCGACCCCGATGAGGCCCGGCAGATAGCCGTTGATGATCGCGATGAGGGCGTCGATCGCCTCCGTGCTCCCGCCCAGCCAGATGCCCGCCCCGGCGAACGCGATGTACAGCAGCGCGAACAGCGCGAACAGGATGTAGTAGCTCACCCCGGCGGAGAGGAGGAACCCGTTGTTGTAGGAGAAGTTCTGCCAGACCCGGATCGGGAAGGTGCGCAGGGTGCGCTCCTTCAGCACGAGGGCGCGCTCCAGCGGGCCTTCCAGGCGCGCGAGCAGAGCGGTGCGATCCGACACGTCACAACCCTATCGAGCCCCGTCGCCGAGCCCGTCATCCTGCGCGGGGCGGGATGCCGCCGGAGAGGGACGGGGAGGAGCGCGCAAAGACGGAGCCGCCCCGCAGGAATCCTGCGGGGCGGCTCCGGTGGAAGGGGCTCAGGGGCGGCCGCGGAGCACCGCCTGCTTGACCTCGGCGATGGCCTTGGTCACCTCGATGCCGCGGGGGCACGCCTCGGTGCAGTTGAAGGTCGTGCGGCAGCGCCACACGCCCTCCTTGTCGTTGAGGATGTCCAGGCGCACGTCGGCCGCGTCGTCGCGCGAGTCGAAGATGAAGCGGTGCGCGTTGACGATCGCCGCCGGGCCGAAGTACTGCCCGTCGGTCCAGAACACCGGGCACGACGAGGTGCACGCCGCGCACAGGATGCACTTGGTGGTGTCGTCGAAGACCTCGCGGTCGACGATCGACTGGATGCGCTCCTTGCCCTTCTCGGGGGTGGAGTTGGCCACGAGGAAGGGCTGCACCTCGCGGTAGGAGGCGAAGAACGGCTCCATGTCCACCACGAGGTCCTTCTCCAGCGGCAGGCCCTTGATCGCCTCGACGTAGATCGGCTTGGAGATGTCCAGGTCCTTGATCAGCG
>JBEBWQ010000056.1:0-11412 GCA_040392075.1 Microbacterium sp. | reverse complement strand
ACCCCCGCAGCGAGCGTGACCAGGGTCAGGTACAGGCCTTTGACGCGCAGGGAGGGAAGGCCGACCAGCACGACCGTCAGGAACCCGATCAACGCGGCTGCCGGAAGTGTGACGAGGATCGGCCATTCAGCCTTCTGCACGAGCACTCCCGCCGTGTACGCACCGACTCCGAAGAAGGCGCCATGAGCGAGCGAGATCTCCCCGAGGTGTCCGCTGACCAGGTTCAGGCCCAGCGTCGCGATGGCGAAGATGCCCACGGTCATCACCTGGAGCATGACGAAGTGCGGGGTGAGACGCGGCAGCGCCAGCAGGATGATCAGCACCACGACCAGCGCGGCGACCTTCAGGACGAGGGCACGCGATCCGTGCAGTCTCTTCATCATGCGCGAACCACCTTCTGGGAGCCGAGGATTCCGCTGGGCCTCACGAGCAGGACGACCACGATGAGCGCCAGGATCAGCGGCTGCCGGAGGACTCCGCCGCCCGGCACATAGGCGACGATCATCTCCCCCAGGACGCCGATGAGGATTCCGGCGAGCACGGCGCCGCGCATGCTGTCGAGCCCGCCGAGGGTCGCCGCCGCGAGAGCGTAGACGAGGACATCGGTGAGCATCGCCGGTGAGATCTGGGTCGAGGTCGCCACGAGGAGACCCCCCAGCGCTCCCACGGCACCCCCGATCCCCCAGGACATCGCGTTGACCCGGTTGACCCGGATTCCGGAGAGCGCCGCGGAGTCGCGGTTCGAGGCCACGGCACGCATCTTGAGGCCGAGCGCGGTCTTCTCGGTCAGCAACCACAGGCCCACCGCCACGAGGGCGAGCACCGCCCAGATCATGAGATCGCTGGAGAACAGGCGCAGCCCGCCCACCGCGAAGAAATCGTCCCCGAAGAACCGAGGGAAGCCCTGCGGGTCGATGCCCCAGATCACCCCGGCCAGGGCGTTCACCAGGAGATACAGGCCGATCGTCACGAGGATGATGGCCTGTCCCGGCTTCTTCTCCAGCGGACGGATGAGGAGAGCATCCGCGACCACGCCCAGGAGGAACCCGAAGGCCACGCCCCCGATCGCGGCCAGCCACAGCGGCGCCCCGATCCCGGTGAGGAACAGGACGACGAAGGTGGAGAGCATCGCGAACTCCCCCTGCGCGAAGTTGAGGTGCCGGGTGCCCTTGAGCACCACCACCATCGACAGCGCGACGATCGCGTAGATGCTTCCGTTCGTGATTCCGTCAGCTACACGGCTCAGCAAGAGATCCATCGTGACACCTAGTACCCGAGGTAAGCGCGCTGCAGCGCGTCGTCTTTCAAGAGCATGTCCGGGCTGCCCGCAGCGACGACGCGGCCGCTCTCCAGTAGATAGACGCGGTGAGCCCGGCTCAGCGCGAGGGCGGCGTTCTGCTCCACGATCAGAAGCGCCGTCCCCTCGTCGTTGAGGTCGCCGAGGACGTCGAACAGCTGCTGCGTGATCACCGGAGCGAGCCCGAGGCTGGGCTCATCGCACAGGAGGAGGCGGGGACGGCCCATGCAGGCCCGGGCGATCGCGAGCATCTGCTGCTCCCCGCCGGAGAGAAGCCCCGCCTTCTGCCCGCGCCGCTCGGCGAGGCGCGGGAACACGTCGTACCAGCGGCTCAGGCTCTGCGCGGCCGCTCGCGCCGACAGGCCGATCGCCCCGACCCGGAGGTTCTCCTCGACGGTGAGCTCGGCGAACGTCCCGCGCCCCTGCGGGATGTGTCGGATCCCGTCGGAGACGAATCGCTCGGGGGAGAACCTCGTGACAGCACGGCCGTCGATAGCCACCTCGCCCCGCGACGGGACCAGGACACCCGAGAGAGAGCGCAGCAGCGTGGTCTTCCCGGCCCCGTTGGCCCCGAGGACGACCACCAGCTCTCCCGCTTCGATCGAGAGATCGATCCCGTGGAGCACGGTGCTCCGCCCGTACCCCGCGGTCAGGCTGCCGGCTCGAAGAAGCAGCGACGTCATGCTGCCACACCGAGGTAGGCGGTCTGCACCTGAGGATCGTTCCGGACCTCCGCCGGAGAACCCTGGGCGACGATCCGACCGGAGACCAGCGCCGACACGTGGTCGGCGATCGACATAACCAGGGCCATGTGGTGCTCGACCAGGAGGACGGTGACGCCGAGATCGTCCCGAAGCCGGACGATGAGCTCGCCGAGCTGATCGACCTCGCCGTGGGGAAGACCTCCCGCCGGCTCGTCGAGGAGGAGCAGCTGCGGCTGCGCCGCCAGCGCGCGGGCCATCTCCACCCGCTTCAATGTGCCGTAAGGGAGGTCCGAGATCCGGGCGGCGGCGAGATGGCTGATCTCCACCGCGTCCAGCGCCTGCCGGGCACGACGCCGGAGCGATGTCTCCTCCGCCCCGATTCGCCAGCCGAGAGCTGCGCGCCAGAAACCGATCGTGCCATGCGAGTACGCGCCCATCAGCACGTTCTCCTCCACGCTCAGCGACTCGCAGAGCGCAAGGTTCTGGAAGGTCCGTCCGATCCCTCTGCGCACGACCTCGTGGGGCCGGAGAGCGAGCACGTCCGTCCCGAGGAACCCGATCGTCCCCGAAGTCACCGGCACCAGGCCGGAGACGGTGTTGAACAGGGTCGTCTTGCCTGCGCCGTTGGGCCCGATGAGCGCACAGATCTGCCCTGCGGAGACCGTCAGCGTCGCCGACTCGACCGCGTGCACCCCGCCGAACCGGACTCCGACCTCGACCATCTCCAGAAGCGCGGGTCCCGCAGGACGCTCCGGGGAAGCGTCCGATCTCCGTCTGCCTGACATACGCGGTTCTCCCGAATCCCTAGTTGTCCTGAATGTCGAATATTCTACAATTTCGTCACATCAGTGTCGACGTCCGCTACCCGCCCGCGGAGGATGAAGCGACCGCCGCCTCCGCCGCGCGGTCGGACGCGGGCGACGGGGTGAGGAAGAAGTCGATCCGTCCGCCCACGATGGCCGTCTCCAGCATGTCGCCGGCGAGCTCCGCCCCCCGGTAGCCGACGGGGATGCCAACCGCCAGCCGGATGTGCTCTGCGCGCTCGAGAGCGGCCAGCGATGCCTCCGACGACATCCCGCCGGCCTCGACGACCACGGCGGAGAGCGCCCCCCTCGAGGCCTCCGCCAACTTCGTCACAGCATCCGCCACAGCGCTGTCATACGGCTCCGTAGCCGGATTCGACAAGGTCAGGATGACCCCCAGGTCCGCGGTGGGAGCCGCATCGCGCAGTCGGCGGAGCGATGCGCCGAACCGCGCCGCGCCGTCGCCGTCGAGCGCGTGGATCGGCAGGCGCAGCTCGATGTAGCGGGCGTCCTCGTGCGGCCCGTGCGCCGCGATCGCATCGACGTCCCCCGGTGAACCGGCGTCGAGCGCCAGCCCCGGGAGCGATATCGAACCGCCGTCCCGTTCGCAGAACTCCCAGACGCCCGGCGCGGAATCACCCTCACCGCTCGAGGGCGCGATCCGCCTCGAGGCGAAGGCCCCGGTGCCGACGGTCAACGGTGCCCGCAGGATATCGTCTCCCCTACCCCCCGCGGCGCGGACGAACTCGGCCCGCACCCGCGCGACGAACTGCGCGTCGTGCGAAGCGAAGCGGCTCAGCGGATAGAAGCCCGTGCGCGAGACGTAGTTGACCGCCATCTGCCAGATCGGCAGGCTCAGCCGATCCCCGAAGGTCTCCCACCATCGCTGACTCGGCAGCGCCGCCGCCTGGAGCTTCTCCACCGCGGGACGCCGCCTCCGCTCGAACTCCCCGAGCGCCTCGGGGATCGAGTCCTGCGAGTCCAGGGCGTCGGCCAGATCGATCCCGTCCTCGAAGCCCAGGCGCGTCCCCGATCCGATCGAGAAGTGGGCGGTGTGCGCGGCGTCCCCGATCAGGACGATCCGACCGGCCGTCCAGCTGCCATTGCGGACCGTCGAGAACGTGAACCACCGCGAGTTGCTGATGAGGAGCTCGGCGCCGCCCAGGTAGTCGGCGAACAGCGCCGCCAGATAGTCGCGGCTGACGAGATCCGACTCGCCCGGGGCCGCCACGGCGGAGGAGGAGCGCCCTCCCAGGCCGGCGCGCTCGAGGGTCTCCTCCGCGGCCTCGATGACGAGGGTGGCGAACCCGTCGCCGTGCGGGTAGGCGTGCATCGCCCACTCGCCGTGCTCGTTCTCCCGGATGACGAAGGTGGAGCGATCGATGATGTGCGCCGCGCGCGCGCCGAGCCAGATCGCTCGGATCCTCCCGGGCCGGGGGTTCGGCCGGAACAGCTCCGGACGGGATTCGCGCACCGCGGAGCCGGCGCCGTCCGCGGCGATGATCAGGTCCGCGTCGGGCAGATCGTCCGCCGAGACGGAGCGGTTGAAGCACAGTACGACTCCGATCTCCTGGGCTCGCTCCTGAAGGGCTGCGAGAAGCTTCGCCCGTGCGATCGACAGGGACTTCCAGCCGCCCCAGCGCCAGTCGATGGCCTCGTCGCCGACGACCAGCCGCTGCGCCGAGTCCCGCATGAGCCCGAGCCGGATCAGGTCGTCGTGGACCTCCGGGTCCACATCCCGGACCACGGACAGCACCTGGCCTCCGAGGGAGACGCCGAAGCCGTACACGGCATCGGGAGCGTTCCGCTCGTAGAGGGTCACGTCCCACTCCGGGTGACGCCGCTTGATCAGCCGCGCCGCGAAGATGCCGGCGGGGCCGCCGCCGATGACCGCGACCACCCGCGTGCGGGGCGCCTTCGAGTCTTCATTGATCGTCATGATCGTCAAGTATTCGACATTAATGACAACACGTCAAGCGGAGGCTCGGAAATCGAGGATCCCGGCGAGGGCCCGCGCCAGGGCGGCCGGTTGGCTTCCCTGGATCGAATGGCGCGACCCCGCGATCCGCGAGACCCGGCCCGGGGGCAGGAGATCCTGCAGCCGCGCACGCGCCGCGGAAGGCACGAACGAGCCGTGCTCCGCCAGGAGCACATGGAGCCTCGGTGCCTCGCGCTCGACATGCGGCCAGAAGAGGTCCAGCCCTTCGGCGCGGAAGGACGGATCGGTCCGCCACTCGCGGTTCCCCGCCGCCGCGTCCCTTGTCGCGTGCCACACTCCGTGCCGCAGCTTCGCATCGGCCTCGCCGCCGCCGGCGCGGGCGACCCGACGCACGAACTCCTCGTACGAGCCCCGGGGCACGGCGCGGATCTCGCCCACCCGGCTTCCCGGGTCAGGCCGCGCGTCCGGCGACATGTCCACGAGCACGACCGCCTCGAGGCCCTCCATCCGCCGCGCTGCAGCGAGCGCGACCAGCCCGCCGATGGACATCCCGATGAGCGCGCGGGGCCGAGCCCCGCTGACGGCGATCGCCTGCGCCACGTCCTCGCCCATGCGCATCAGCGCGTAGTCCGCGTCCGCGTACCACGAGGAGCGGCCGTGGCCCGGAAGGTCGAATGCCAGCGCGGGACGGCCGGAGGCCGCCATCGTCAGGTCCCAGGTGTGCGCGTTCTGCGCACCGCCATGGATGAGCACCAGCTCGGCCTCGTCGGCGGACGCGTCACCGTAGAGGAGTGCGCTGAACCGCATCCCGCGACTCAGATCGACGAAGATCCTCCGGATCTCCAGTCCACTGATGTCCATCCCGTGCAGATCCGCGGCGTCCGCGAGCAGAGCGTATTCGTCATCGTCCGAGTACCGCGAGTCACACCTCGAATCGTCTCTCGAGCCAGTCGGCGATGATCTGCGCGCCGAGGAGATAGCCGCTCTCCTCGCCCTCGCGCAGCGCCGCTCCGAAGTGCGTGGACGGGACCTCACGGAACAGGAGGTCGTCCGATCCCCACGCGCTGCGCAGCGCTGCGATGTCCGACGGGAAGCAGACCTGGTCGCCCGTGAAATCGATCAGGAGGGACGGCGCGGTCAGGGACGGCGCGTTCTGGAGCAGCCCGGCGTTGCTGTGGTTCACCGACCACGTGGAGAGCCAGGCGTCCGGCGTCGACAGCCGGCCGAAGCCGAAGAGACCGTAGTTGGTCAGATCGGGCCGGCGGCCCATGAGCGAGCCGTAGGGGCGGTGGTTCGGATCCAGCGCGAGGTCCACCGACCTCAGGTCCGCATCGGTCCGGTAGACCGTGAGCAGATGGGGCACGAGCGATGCCCTGCGGTCCACGGGATCGCCCGTGGCCCTGAACCGCTCCCGACGCGAGCCGGCTCTCTCGACCAGTTCCCAGGCCAGCTCGTCGAGGCGCGCCACGCGCGCCGCCTGGGCATCGCGGTACTCGAGGATGAAAGACTCCGGGTACTGCGAGCTCTCCGGAGCCGACCGGAAGCCGTTGTCCTCGTTGTACGGGTCCAGCGACGGGTTCGCGAGGAACCCGTCGCTCTCATCGATGACGGACGGGTCTATCAAGCGGGAGAGGATGACCGCCTGTCCCGGGTGAGGCGCCATGAGCACCACACCGTCGGGAACCGGCATCTCCGTGCCCGCGAGATCGACCGGCAGGCCGGACGGAGCCGCCCGTAACCGGTCCTGAGGATCCAGGGCGGCCTGAGCGCAGTAGAACGCCGCGAGCGGTCCACCCCCGGAGTGCCCGAGAGCGACGACCTGCGCGAAACGGTCGCGGAGGAACCGCTGCCCCGCCGCCATGTCGAGAAGGGAGCGCTCGTGGATCAGCGCGACGTCGTTGTTCACGGCACGCGATCCCTGCGTCCACACGCTGACGCCCCGCCGCAGCAGATGCGGTACCACGCCGTGATGCGTGAGATCCTGACGCGGGTGCATCAGCGACACCACCGTGCGCGAGCCGGGCACGGCGCGCAGGACCCCGTCGACGGTCGCGCCGTCGGAGGTTCTCAGACGGTGGAGGGAGACTACGGCGTCCCTCGGCACCTGCTCGGATTCCAGGAACCTGCCGGACCCCAGCCGGTCCGATGCCGTCATCCTCGCAGGCCGATCCGCAGCGCGTCCTTGTCGTGCTGCAGCCGCACTCCGTCGGCGATGCCCCCGACGCAGCTGTACCAGACCGCGTGCCGACAGCCGGTGGCGCGGCGGTCGACGACGATCTCCTCGTCGTTGTGGACCACGAAGTACGGACCGACGCGGCTCACCCGATTGCCCTCCCCCTGAGCCGCCACCCGGACGACGGGGACGTTCTCCGGGACATCCAGGACGTACAGGGCCGTCATGCTCCGACCCCCTCGCCCACCGGAGTCGGCGAGTACTCTCCGCTCTCCTGTTCCCAGGCCTCGGCGCGCTCGACGATCAGCTCCGCCTTGCGGGCGAGGAGGTCGCCCATCGACGGCTCCGGAGTGCTCACAACATCGAGAAGCGCGTCGATCGTCAGGTTCGCGTCGAGGTCCTCCTGCGGCGTGACCGGCCGCAGCGCCCGCGTGATCTCGAACATGTAGCCGTTGGGGTCTGTCGTGTAGATCGACTCGATCGTCTCGTGCTGGATCTGGCTGTAGACGGGCCACTCGCTCGCGTCCAGGCGCCGGCGGTACTCGGCGAGGTCCTCCTCCGAGTCGACATGGATCGCGAGGTGACGCGACTTGATGAAGAAACGGGGCACCTCCTCGCCGAACTTGGCGTAGACGTCGCCCAGCGGCCCCCCGGGCAACTCTTCCAGCCCGAAGTAGTAGAAGAAGGCGATCCGATCGTCGTTCCCGATGTCGAAGAAGAAGTGGATGAAGTCCGGATGGTCCTCCGGGCCCCATCCGGCGGCACAGATCGAATGGACGACGGGAAACCCGAGGACGTCCCGATAGAACTTCACGGTCCCCGCGGGATCGAAAGTGGGAAAGGCGACGTGATCGACGCCGCGCGCAAGGTGCTTCAGTTCAGACATTTCAACTCCTTCGACGAGGTGAAGAGGTCATTCTGCTACTTCCCTGCCGTGCTCACCTCCGGCCGCAGCAGGGCGCCCGCATTGGGCAGAGTCGGAGGAAGCCCGAGCGCCTTGAGGACGCTGTATGCCCCCGCCGTCGCAGCGGAGAGCGTGGGAATCCCCGTCTCCTTCTCGACGACCTCGACGAGGTCCAGCGAGGGCATCTGGACGCACGCCGAGATCACGATCGCGTCCACGCCGCGCAGGTCGAGCGTGCGCATCGCCGCAAGAACGGTCTCCCCGGGGATACGACCGACCGCCAGGTTGTCCTCGACCTCCAGCGCGCGCCAGTCGGTGACCTCGATCCCTTCGGACTCGATGTAGGACACCACCTTCTGCGCCAGCGGCTTCATATAGGGGGTCACCAGTGCGATCCTCTTGGCGCCGATGTCGACGAGCGCCTCGATCAGAGCCCCGGCGCTCGAGCGCACCTTGGCCTCTGCACCTCCCGTGGCGAGCTGCTCGGCGATCGCACTCTCGACGCGGGCGTGCTCGCCGGGCCCTACCGCCATGAGAGCGACCAGGCAAGCGTTGAGGATGACATCGACGCTGGCGTCGCCCAGTTCGATGACGGCGCGCTCCCGCTGGGCGTTCATCGCCGCCAGGTGCTCGGGGGAGACCTTCTTCAGTCGCGTCCTGCTGGCATGGAAGCTGAAGCTCTCTGACTCGTGCCGCCGGAGAAGCTCGGGCAGCTCGGTCTCCACGGTCGTGTTCGAGCTCGGCACGATCAGTCCGATGCGGTGTCGATCCATCGCTGGTTCTCCTGGTTTCTCGGTGAGCACTATCAGTTTTCCACGTTAATAACGAATTTTCAACTCTTATGACGAAAACGGAGAGACGCCCGCTTCTCCGCAGGCAGGACGACGGTCCTCACGACGGCGTGCCCGTAGGCTGAAGGGATCATGGAGGAGTTCATCCAGGGGTTCTGGAATTTCGCCAGCCACTACTGGTGGCTGATCTTCCCGATCATGGGCATGACCGCCGGAGCCGGGAAGGCCTGGGAGCGCGCCGCGCGCCGCCGCCACGAACGCCGGCTGGAGACCCTCCGCGTGAAGGGCGAGATCAGGGCCGCCCAGCTCGCCGCCCGGGGACAGCTTCCGCAGCAGGCGGCGACCGCCCCCGCCCCGACGGCGAAGGACTCCGCGCGCACCCGACGGGATCTGCTCGCACGGCTCTTCGCCGAGCACGACGAGATCACCGCACGATGGCTGGACTACGAGCTCGACGTCGCCAAGCTCATCGCCTTCCCCGCGATGAGCGACGGCCGCCAGCCCCTCACCGCCGCCTTCCTCCGCGCCAAGAAGATCGCCGACGCCCTGCGGCCCGCCTCGGCCGAGGTCGACGTCTCGGAGCAGACGGTGAGCGAGTACCTCGACGCGGTCGGCAACTACGCCGTCGCCTTCGAGGTGGCCGAGCGCGATGCGCGACGCCTGCGCGACTCCGCGTTCTCCGAGAACGAGCGGCGGCGCCTGGACCGGGCGCGTCAGCTGCTCGAGGTCGCCGTCGACGACGCGGCCACCCCCGCGGAGCGGCAGCTCGCCTACCGGCGCGTGCGCGAGGAGCTCGACGGTCTCATCGTCCTCTCCGACGACGCGGTGGAGGTGCTGGAGAAGAAGGTCGCCCAGCCCCTGACGGCGAAGCCCTCCCCGCCGCCCGCGGCACCGGCCCCCACATCATCGTCGATCCCGCCGTCGGAGGCCGCCGCGCCCCTCGTCGATCCTCCGCTCGGCGACAAGCGGGCCGATCCCCTCTCCTGACATGCGCGTCTGGCTGGACACCGGGGAGTGGGGCAGCCGCGGCGATCCCTTCACCGTGGGGGACACCGCCCTCTGATCCCGCTCCCTCACTCTCCCGGAAGGCCCCCTCCCGCATGACCGCGATTCTCCTCGCCTTCGGCACGATCGCCATCATCATCGCGCTGGGGTTCGTGCTGCAGGCGGCCGGCCCCCTGGGGGACACCGGTCAGCCGGCCCTCGCCGGGCTCTGCTTCTACCTGCTCGTCCCCGTCCTGCTGTTCGGCGCGATCGCGCAGATGGACCGGAACCTGCTGTTCTCCCCCTATCTCGCCACCATCGTGGGCACCGGAACGGGCGCGCTCGTGGTGGGCGCCCTCGTCTCGCTGCTCGTGTTCCGCAGGAGACCGGGGACCGCGGTGGTCACCGGTCTCAGCGGCGCCTATCCGAACGGCGTGAACATCGGCTTCCCAGTGGCGACCTACGTGTTCGGCACCGTCGACTACCTGGCGCCCTTCCTCATCTTCGAGCTCGCGGTCCTGATCCCCGGTGCCGTGATCCTCCTGGAGGTCATCCATCACGGGGTCGCCAACATCCGCCGGGCCGTGCGCTCGCTCGTGCGCAATCCGATGCTCCTCGCCTGCGTCGCGGGCCTCGCCTGGCTCGCGACGGGGTGGGACCTCCCCGAGGTCGTCGTGGGCGTGATCGACATCATCACCCCCGCCGGGATCGCGGTGATCCTGCTCAACTTCGGGATGTCGCTGCGGATGTCACCGCCCTTCCGCAGCGGCAACGTCGCCGACGTCGCCCTGGGCAGCGGTCTGAAGCTGCTGATCTCACCGGTGCTCGCGTTCCTCTTCGGGACGCTCTTCGGGGTGACCGGCGTGGACCTCTTCGCGGTCACCCTGCTGGGGGCGCTGCCCACCGCGCAGAACGCCTTCATCCTCGCCCAGCGCTACGGATTCGGCGTCTCGAGCGTGCGGGACACCGTGCTGGTCACGACCGTCATGAGCCCCGTGCTCATGCTCGGAGTGGTCGCGCTCTTCCCTCCGGGGTAGGGTTCCGTGGCTAGAGACGGCCGCCGCGCTCGTCGAAGCACCCCACCCGGCGCGGAGAGCCCGCACCCGTCGACCGACCCGGGACCGGACTCTCTCCACGCGGTCCCTCAGATCAGGGCGCCTCCGGTGGGCGACCCGGCGCTGATCGCCGTCCACCGGTCGCACTCGGAATGGGCGAGTCGCGCACGGAGCTGAACCGACGCAGGGTTTCTCGGTGGGGGACGCTCAGTCGGGCAGCAGGCGGTTCATCAGGAGGTGGACGTCACGGTCCAGCCCGTCCAGGCGCCGCTCGGTCCGTGCCGCGAAGGAGTCCAGCGAGGTGCGGAGATCCCCGATATCCGCACGCATCGCGTCGAACTTGAGATCCATCGCGTCGAACTTCGCATCGAATCTGTTCTCCATTGCCTCGAACTTGAGGTCCATCTTCTCGAATCGCACATCGACGGTCTCGAACTTCGCCGCGATCGTGCGCATCATCAGCTGCGTCCCGATCGTGATCGTGACGGTGAGCGCTGCGGCGAGGATGCCGAGCGCTGCCCATATCTGTGGTTCCGTCATGGTGAGAAACACCCTTCCATCATCGGTTGTGGAAGCAATATTTCCAAGGCCCGGGAGCGCGCGCAGCCTGATTCACGCGTTCTGTGGATAACTCGATCACGCGGTTCTCTGTGGAGAATCGTGCATGGCGACGACCAACGCACTCACCGCCGCACCGACCGTGTGAGGGTGAACTTCGGGGTGCGCCGGATCTGCTCGGTGGGGCCGACGAGCGAGGTCAGC
>JBEBWQ010000055.1:0-11486 GCA_040392075.1 Microbacterium sp. | reverse complement strand
GCGAGGGCCAGCTCGCCGCGGCCCTGCACCTCCCACGCGTCCGGGCGGCCGATGTCGACGACCTTGAGCGAGACGTTTCCGATGAGCTCGCGGTCCAGGCGGTCCTTCACCATGCGCGCGGTGAGCTTGTGGCCCTTGACCTTGCCGACCAGCGGCGAGGTGTTCGTGCCGATGGTCATCGAGATCGCGGGGTCGTCGACGTGGATCTGCGGCAGCGGACGGACGTCCTCCGGGTCGGCGATGGTCTCGCCGATCGTGATGTCCTCGAAGCCGGCGATGGCGACGATGTCGCCGGGACCGGCGGACTCGGCCGGGTAGCGCTCCAGGGCGCGGGTCTTCAGCAGCTCGGTGATCCGGGCGTTGCTGGTGGTGCCGTCCGAGCGCACCCAGGCGACGGTCTGGCCCTTCTTCAGCGTGCCGTTGAAGACGCGCAGCAGTGCCAGGCGGCCGAGGAACGGGCTGGAGTCGAGGTTGGTGACCCACGCCTGCAGCGGCGCCTCGTCGTCGTAGGACGGTGCGGGCACGTGCTCCAGGATCGCCTCGAACAGGGGCTCGAGGTCGTCGTTGTCGGGCAGCGCGCCGTTCTCGGGACGGGTGCGGGAGGCGGCTCCGGCGCGGCCGGACGCGTAGACGACCGGCACGTCGAGCAGGGCGTCGACGTCGAGGTCGGGCACGTCGTCGACGAGGTCGGAGGCCAGGCCCAGCAGCAGGTCGTGCGCCTCCTCCTCGACCTCGGCGATGCGCGCGTCGGGGCGGTCGGTCTTGTTGACCAGCAGGATGACCGGGAGCTTCGCCTCCAGCGCCTTGCGCAGCACGAAGCGGGTCTGCGGCAGCGGCCCCTCGCTCGCGTCGACGAGCAGCACCACGCCGTCGACCATCGACAGGGCCCGCTCGACCTCGCCGCCGAAGTCGGCGTGGCCCGGGGTGTCGACGACGTTGATCGTCACCGGCACATCGGTGTGGGCCCCGTTGTAGGTGATCGCCGTGTTCTTGGCGAGGATCGTGATGCCCTTCTCCCGCTCCAGGTCGTTGGAGTCCATCGCGCGCTCCTCGACGTGCGCGTGCTCTCCGAAGGAGCCGGTCTGGCGGAGCATCGCGTCCACCAGGGTCGTCTTGCCGTGGTCGACGTGCGCCACGATGGCGACGTTGCGGAGATCGGAGCGGAAGGCGTGCGCCATGGGAGATTCCTCGCGGGGTGGGGATGCGCCGGGATTCCGACATTCCAGAATAACGTATGGCGCGCAGGGCTCCCCTGGGAAGGGCGCGGAGGGCGTCCCCGTCCCCGTCCCGCGCGACCCGACGGGCACAGGACCCGCCTCTGAGGACCCTGCGACTCCGCCCGGGGCGACGGGAGAGGAGGAGTCCCCTACTCCTGTGCCGCGAGGAGGGCGGCGCGGGCCTCGCGGCGGTCGCGCTGGGCGTCGGGATCCGGCACCGGCACCGCGGCGATGAGCCGCTGGGTGTACGGGTCCTGCGGGGCGCGGAGGATCTGGCCGGTGGCGCCCTGCTCCACGATCTCCCCGTGCCGCATCACGATGATCCGATCGGCGAGGGTGTCGACCACGGCGAGGTCGTGGCTGATGAAGAGGCACGCGAAGCCCAGCTCCCGCTGCAGGCGCTGGAGCAGCTCCAGCACCGTGGCCTGCACCGAGACGTCCAGGGCGCTGGTCGGCTCGTCGGCGATGAGGAGCTTCGGCTGCAGGGCGAGGGCGCGCGCGATGCCGACGCGCTGCTTCTGCCCGCCGGAGAGCTCGTGCGGGTACCGGGAGCGGTATGTGCGCGGCAGCTCCACCGCGTCCAGCAGCTCCTGCACCCGCCGGTCCAGGCCGGCACCCTTCGCCTGCTTCGCCAGCAGCAGCGGCTCGCCGATGGACTGGCCGATCGGCAGCCGTGGGTTCAGCGAGGAGGAGGGGTCCTGGAAGACGATGCCGACATCCTTGTGCACCCGGTGCAGCAGCCGACGGTCGGCATGCGAGATGTCGTGACCGACCACGCTCGCCCGGCCCTCGGCGATGGGCAGCAGGCCGATGGCCGCGCGGCCGATCGTCGACTTGCCCGAGCCCGACTCGCCCACCAGTCCCGTGACCTCGCCCGGGTAGACCTGGAAGCTCGCGTCCTTCACCGCCCGGAAGGCGGCGACGCGGCCCTGCTTGGGATAGTCGATCGCGACGCCCTCGAACGAGAGCACCGGCTCCCCCGCCTGCGCCCGCCGGGCGGCGTCCTCCGCGGCCACGATCGCGGCCTGCCGGATCACCTCGGCGTCGCCGGCGATCGCCGCCGTCGTGTCGATGACCTCGTCGCCGGCGACGCCGATCCGCGGGACCGCGCCCAGCAGCTGCTGGGTGTACGGGTGCCTCGGGTCCGCGAAGACGCCGCTGACCGTGCCCCGCTCGACGATCTCGCCCTTGCGCATCACCACGATCTCGTCGGCGAGGTCGGCGACCACGCCCATGTCGTGGGTGATGAGCAGGATCGCCGAGTCGAGGCGGGTGCGCAGGTCGCGCATGAGGTCGAGGATCTCCGCCTGCACGGTCACGTCCAGCGCCGTCGTCGGCTCGTCGGCGATGAGCACCTTGGGGTCGCAGGAGATCGACTGCGCGATCATGGCGCGCTGGCGCTGGCCGCCGGAGAGCTGGTGCGGGTAGGAGTTGAAGGCCTTGCGCGGGTCAGGCAGGTCGACCATGTCGAGCAGCTCCAGCGCCCGCTCGCGGGCCTGGCTGGGCGTCATGCCGAAGTGGGTGCGCAGCGTCTCGACGATCTGGAAGCCGACGGTGTAGACGGGGTTGAGCGCGGTCATCGGCTCCTGGAAGATGACCGCGATCTCCTTGCCGCGCACCTCGCGCAGCTCCTCCGGACGCAGGTTCAGGATCTCGCGGCCGGCGAGCCTCACGCTGCCGCGCACCCGGGCGTTCTTGGGCAGCAGGCCCAGCATCGCCATGGAGCTGGCGCTCTTGCCGGAACCGGACTCGCCCACGATCGCCAGCGCCGTGCCCGCGTCGAGGCGGTAGTCCAGGCTCTGGGCGGCGGGCACCCAGAAGTCGTCGACGGCGAAGTCGACGCTGAGGCCGGAGACCTCGAGCAGGGGTCCCGTCGAGCCCCGGGGGGCGGAGGCGTCGCTACGGAGGGGCTGCTGGTTCATCGCTCGTTCCTGACGTCGGGCGCGGAGAGGGAGAGGGCGGACCGGCCGGGAGAGGTCCGGTCCCGGGCGGGCTGGCACGGCGCGGTCCCTGGGAGAATGGCCGGATGGACGACGCGGTGACCCTGCCCTCGCGATTCAACCGCCTGCTGGCGCCGGTTCTCGGCGTGGGAGCTGCGGTGCTGCTCTGGGCGGCGATCGCGGACGGGACCGGCGGCCTGCTCTGGGCGTACCCGGCGGCGGCGCTGCTGACCTTCTTCGCCTGGGCGGCGCTGTGGCGCCCGGCGGTGCGGGTCGACGACGGGGGCGTGACGGTGCGCAACGTCACCCACCGCGTGCGCATCCCCTGGACGGCGCTCGTGCTGGTGGACACCCGCTACGCCCTCACCCTGCGCACGCCGGGCCTGACGGTCGTGGCCTGGGCCGCGCCGGCCCCGGGCACGATCACCGCGGCGCGCGCGGGACGGCTCGCCGACAACCGCGAGAAGCGCGTGCAGGCCGGCGCTCCGCTGCGCCCCGGCGACCTGATCGGCACGGAGTCCGGCGATGCGGCGGTCGTCGTGCGCGAACGCTGGCAGCGGCTGCTCGCCGAGGGCCGGGTGGAGACCGGGATCGCCGACGAGGTCCGCGTGCGCCGCGAATGGGACGTCCCGGTGATCGCCGGGGGCGCCGCGCTCGTCGTCGCCACGATCGCGACGTTCCTCCTCGCCCGCTGACCGCGGAGCACCGGAAGACATCGCCGTCACTCGCCCTTCTCGCGGGCCTCGCGCCGGCTCGCGGGCTCGGCCGGCGCCGCACGCGGGGTCGGCACCGAGGCGGTCGCGGGCGCGTCCACGATCTCGCCGGAGGCGTCGAGCACGGTCGCGTCGGCCGGGAGCTCCTTGACGCGGCGGAAGATGACGCGCTTCTGCCGCGGGTCGAAGGCGTCGCGCAGGCCGTCGCCGACGAAGTTGACCAGCAGCGACAGCAGCACGATGAAGCCCGCCGGCCACCAGAACAGCCAGGGGCGGGTCTGGAACGCCGACTCGTTCTGGCTGATCAGCAGCCCCAGCGACACCTCCGGCAGCACCACGCCGTAGCCGAGGAAGGACAGCGAGGTCTCCAGGATGATCGCCGCGGCGATGAGGAGGGTGGCCGAGACGATCACGACCCCCATCGCGTTCGGGAGGATGTGCTTGAAGATGATGCGCGCATCGCTCGCCCCGGCCACCCGCGCCGCGTCGACGAACTCCCGTTCGCGCAGGCTCAGGAACTCCGCCCGGACGAGACGCGCCACGCTCGTCCAGGAGACGAAGCCGAGGAAGATCGCCAGCAGCGCCGGGCCCAGCCCGCCGACGGCGACACCGACGACGGCGCCGATCACGATCACCGGGATCACGATCACGATGTCGGTCAGGCGCATGAGCACGGTGTCGACCCAGCCGCGGTAGTACCCGGCGATCGCCCCCACGATGACGCCGATGATCGCGGCGATGATGCCGATGACGAACATGATCAGCGACGAGACCACGACCCCGCGCATCGTCATCGCGAAGAAGTCCTTGCCCGCCGTGTTCTGCCCGAAGGGGTGGTCGCCCAGGGTGAACGGCCAGATCTGCAGGGTCGGCTTGCCCCCGTCCGCGATCGGCACGAGGTCCTGGTGATTCCACTTCCACCAGCCCGGGAGGCCGAGGAAGCCGCTGGCGGACATCGCGAAGCCGATGACGAGGACGAGGAGGATGAGGCTGATCACCGCGGGCTTGTGCCCGAGGAAGCGGCGCAGGACCAGGCGGCCCTGGCTCACCCCGCGCTCGTCGGCGGTGAGGACGGAGCCGTCCGCGGTCGGTGTCGCCGAGGGCTCGATAGGAAGCGACATCACTTGGCCCTCACTCTCGGGTCGAGCGCCGAGTAGCTGAGATCGGCGAGGAAGTTGAAGGTGATCGCGAAGATCGCCACGACGATGAAGTAGGCCATCACCGGGTTCGGGTCGCCGACGCTCAGTCCCGAGTTGAAGAGCGCCCCCATGCCGGAGAAGCCGAAGATGCGCTCGGTGATGATCGCCCCGCCGATCAGGGCGCCCACGTCCACCGCCACGATCGTGGTGATGGGGATGAGGGAGTTGCGGAAGGCGTGGCGCATCACGACGGTGCGCTCGGGGAGGCCCTTCGCACGGGCGGTGCGGATGTAGTCCTGGTTCAGCACCTCGAGCATGCCGCCGCGGGCGTAGCGGGTGTATCCCGCGAACGAGATGAGCATGAGGCTCACGGTGGGCAGCAGCAGGTGGGTGAAGCTGTCGATGCCGCTCAGCCAGAAGTCCCCGTTGAGGTTCGGCGTGGCCGAGCCCACCGTGGCGATCGGGCGGCCGCCGACCCGGGGGTTGGTGATGTAGGCGCTCCAGTTGCGCAGGAACTGGTCGAGCACGATGACGCCCATGCCCAGGGCCCCGGAGAGCGCGCCGATGCGCATCGCCTGTCCCCGGTCGTGCTCGCCGAGCACCCAGCCGGCGATGAGACCGACCGCGACGGCGCCGACGAAGAGCGCGAGGACGGCCCAGCCGCCGAAGCCCTTGAGGAACGGCAGCAGCACGAAGGAGGCGATGACCAGGACGACCGCGGTGACCCCGGCGGTGCGCCAGGCGTGCCGGGCCTTCGGGCCGCCGATGAGCAGGGCCATGCCGGCCGCGCACGCGATGATGAGGAGCGGGGTGAGCACGGGGCCGAGCGAGGGGTCCAGCACCCACTGGGTCATCGAGACGGACAGGAACAGGGCCGCGGTGACCACGGCGGAGACGCCGAAGACGATCCACCGTCGCTTCCGGCTGCCGCCGATCACGGCCTGCCAGAGGAGACCGGCCACGAGGGCGAACGCGACGATCCACGGCCAGCCGATGACGGGGTCGCGCAGCCAGTCGTTGAAGGCGAGGGCGACGAAGACCTTCAGCAGGACGCCCATGACGAACGAGGGCAGCGAGTAGAAGAAGAAGCTCGCCAGGGTGAAGGTGTTGTCCAGCGCGCTGTACTGGCGCAGGGCCGAGACGATGCCGACCCCGACGCCGAGGATGATCGCGAAGATGGTCGCGCCGGTCACCAGCTGCAGCGTGGAGCCCATCGCGCGCCCGAGGAGCACGGCGACCTCCTGGTTCTGGATGGTCACCCCCAGGTCGCAGCCGAGGCCGGGGACGACGCAGCTGGCCGCTCCGCCGAGCCAGTTGAGCCAGCGCAGGAGCACCGGCTGGTCCAGGTTCAGCCACTGGATGCGCTGGGCGATGAGCGCGTCGCGGTTCGGGCTGCTCGACGCGTAGAGGTCGGTGAGCGGATCGCGCGCCCAGGCAACGAGCACGTACATGAGCAGCGAGGCGGCGATCAGGATGAGTATCGAGACGCCGATGCGCCGGAGAACGTAGGTTAACACCTCGACCCCTTCTGGAATATTGCAGTGAGAGTACCAGCCCCCGGTCGCCGCCGCCGAAGCGGCGCGATGAAGCGGCCCGGCGCGCAGGCCGCGCGGGCGCGGGCGCCGTGCGACCCGCGACGGAAGACGAAGGGCGGCGGGCCCGAAAGCCCGCCGCCCCTCGTCATCGGGCTGCGTGTGGGGGCGTCAGCGGATCACTCCGAGACGGTCCACTCCCAGAAGTTCCAGATCGGTCCGGTCTGGTTGCCCATGTAGGTCACGCCGGAGACCCGGTCGCTGTGGGCCTCGAGGCCCGCGGACTGGAACAGCGGCAGGCCGTAGCCGTCCTTGAACAGCTCGGTGTCGGCGGTGATGGTGAGCGTGTCGATCTCCGCCGCGTCCAGGGTCACCGGGATGGTGCGGGCGACCTGGTCGACCGTCGCGTTGGCGTACTGGTTGAAGTTCGACCCGCCGAACGACGCGAAGATCTGCGGGATGGTGCCGTTGCCGATACCGGGCGAGATCCAGCCGAAGATGGCGGCGTCGTAGATGTCGCTGCCGAGCTGCGCGCTCCAGTCCTCACGGCCGACGCTCTCGACGACGAAGCCGGCCTGCTGGGCGGAGGCCTGGATCATCTCGAACGCGGTCACGCGGTTCGGGTTCGCGCTGGAGTGGAGGATGCGCACGGTCGGGGTGGCACCGTTCAGCAGGGCCTTGGCACCGTCGATGTCGACCTCGTTGTACGCGTCCGAGCCGTTGGCCTTGACCGCGTCCTGGTAGGCGGTCTGCGCCGGGATGAACAGCTGCGAGTTCAGCACCTCGGCCTCGGGGTTGACCGGCGTGATCAGCGCGTCGAGGATCTGCTGGCGCGGGATGGTCTTCAGGAAGGCCTCGCGCACGTTCTGGTCGGCGAACACGCCGGCCTGGGTGAGGTCGATGTGGTCGTAGGCGAGCTGGTCGCCGAGCAGCGTGGTGACGCCCGGCAGGTTGTTGAGGAGCTCAAGGGTGTCGCGCGACGCCTGCGGCACGATCACGTCGACCTCGCCGTTCTGCAGAGCGGTGACCTGGGCCTGCGAGTCGCCGATGAAGCGGACCACGAGGGTGTCGAACGCCGGGACCTGCATGCCGGTGTAGCTCTCGTTGCGCACGAGGGTCATCGACTGCGTGGGCTCCCACGACTGGATCTTGAACGCACCGCTGGCGAGGTAGAGCGACTCGTCCGAGGGGAGCGAGGTCATGTCGAAGCCGGTGTTCCAGAAGTCGGCGGCGGCCTTGATCGTCTCGTTCGGGGCGATCGGGCTGGCGGCGTCGCCGCGCGGGGCGGTCACGATCGCGTCGACGAGGGCGTCGAGCTCCACGCCGGCCTTCTCCGCGACGACGTGCGCGGGCTGGCTCATCAGGGTGATGGTGTTCCAGTCCACGAACGGGGTGTCGTACTCGACGGTGACCGAGAGGTCGGTCACGTCCACGAGCTTCGAGGTGTTCAGTCCCTCGGTGCTGCCGGCGTAGTCGAAGTACTTGGTGCCGGAGAGGACGTTGCCGTCGTCGTCGAGGGTGGCGTCGTCGAGGGCGCCGGAGTAGGCGGCCCAGCCGAGCACGAGGTCGGCGGAGGTGATCGCCTGGCCGTCCGACCAGACGCGGTCGCCGGCGAGGGTGTAGGTGACCCGCAGCGGCTCCTCGGACGTGATCTCCATGGTCCCGAAGGTGGTGTCGGGGATGATCTCGAAGGTGTCGTCGATGTAGAAGAAGTCCGCACGCGTGAGGTACGCGATCTTCTGGTTGATGTCCAGGTTGCCGTTGGCGGTCTGGAAGTTCGCGCTGCTGAACTCGTTGGTCTCCGCGATGATCACCTGCGCGCCGTCGGCCGCGGGGGCCTCGGTCGGGGTGGTGTCGGCGGGGGCCGAGCACGCAGCGAGCGTCAGTGCGGCGATGCTCAGGCCGGCGCCGGCGGCGAGGGCGCGTCCGCGCCACTTCGTTTCGGTCACTGTTCCTCCTAGTCAAGAACGGATGCCCAGCATGAGACTGAGTCCCACGCTAGGCATGATTGAGTCCAGGCTACAAAGGTTTGACGCATTCAGGCGTCTCCGACGACAAACCGTTCCCTTATTGTGATTCACTGAGCGCGTGACCGTCCCCTCGCCGACGCCCGCCGCTCCGGACCGCGCACGCCTGTGGTGGGAGATCGCGATCGTCCTCTCCCTGGGGCTCGGGCAGTCCGCCGTCTACGCGGTCGTGCAGCTGATCTCCCGTCTCACCAGCGAGGTGGCGCTGCGCGACCAGACCGCGACCCTCAATCCCGCCCGCAGCGACCGGGAGCTGTTCGACCTCGCCTACCAGCTGCTCTCGGTCGCCTTCGCCCTCGCCCCGGTGCTGCTGGTGTGCTTCCTGCTCTGGCGCCGCGAACGTCCGCATCTGGGCGCACTGGGCCTTTCCGGCTCGCGGACCGGGCGCGACATCGGCGCCGGCATCGGCCTCGTCCTCGCGGTGGGCCTCCCGGGGCTCGCCCTCTACTTCGGCGGGCGGGCGCTCGGCCTCTTCGTCGGCGTGGACCCGGGCAGTCAGAGCCCGTACTGGTGGAGCGTGCCGATGCTGCTGCTCGTCGCCGCCCGTGCCGCGCTCCAGGAGGAGGTGGTGCTCCTCGGCTACCTCTTCTTCCGGCTGCGGCAGCTGGGGTGGGGACCCTGGCCGATCATCGTCGCCAGCGCCCTGCTGCGCGCGACCTTCCACCTCTACCAGGGACCGGGCGCCTTCATCGGGAACCTCGCGATGGGCCTCCTCTTCGGCTGGCTCTTCGCCCGCGGCGGGCGCCTGCTCCCCTTCCTCGTGGCGCACTTCCTCATCGATGCCGCCGCCTTCGTCGGCTACCCCTGGGCATTCCAGACCTTCCCGGCGCTGTTCGCCTGACCCCGGCCCTCTCGCTCACGCTCCCCACGCCCCGCGCGCTCTTTCGTTCCCGTCGCGATAACTGTCGCCTCGCCGCGCTCAGAGCGACAGTTATCGCGACGGGAAGATCGCCGAGGCCGTCGGCGGCGCGAGGTTGCAGTTCGGGTCACAGTGACACTATGATCGACCCCGGAGGTTATGGTCATGGAGACTCGAACGGCGGACACGGAGATCCGGGTGGCGGTGTCCACGGTGATCCTGACGCTGCGCCGCGCCACGGCCTCCCCGCTCGCCCAGTCCGAGCTCGCCCTGCCCCTCGTGCGCCGCACCCGTGAGCCCTTCCTCGACCAGTGGGCCCTGCCCGGCGGCTGGCTGTGCGCGGACGAGGGCCTGGAGGAGGCCGCGGCCCGCACCCTCGCCGAGACGACGGACCTCACCCCCAGCTATCTGGAGCAGCTCTACGCCTTCGGCGCGGTGGACCGGGCACCCGGACGCACGGTCTCCATCGTCTACTGGGCGCTGCTGCGCTCGGACGAGGTGGAGGGGCCGGCGCCGGAGAACGTGCAGTGGTTCGATGCGCGCGACCTCCCCCCGCTCGCCTTCGATCACACCCTGATCGTGGACTACGCGCTCTGGCGCCTGCGCAACAAGGTCGGCTACAGCCGGGTCGCGCACGGGTTCCTGCCGGCCGAGTTCACCCTCGCCGACCTCCGCGAGGCCTACGAGACGATCCTGGACCGACGACTGGACCCGGCGAACTTCCGCCGTCAGGTGGAGGCGTCCGGCACGCTCCTGCCCACCGACCGCTTCCGCACCGGGGCGCACCGCCCCGCCCGCCTGTACCGCTACAACACCAATGTCGAGCTGGCCGATCGCGGTCCGCTCGCGGCCGAAGAAACGAGCATCCGATGAGCACTCCCCTCGCCGCCCCGACGCTCCGCCCTGCCGTCCTCGCCGGGATCGACCCCTCCGTCGACCACGAGATCCAGGCCCTCGTCCGCACCGACGCCGACAGCGTCTGCAGCACCGACCTCGCCCGCGACCCCTGGGTCTTCGACGCGACCCCCGGCTACGGCCCCGGCGCCTCCCTCGGGGACGTGCTCCCGACCGGCTCCCCCCGCCAGGGCGAGCTGCCGGCCGCGTACCGCGAGGCCCGCGAGGACGAGCTGGAGGCGCGCATCCTGGCCGCCAAGGAGGCCCTGGGCGACCGCGTCGTGATCCTCGGCCACTTCTACCAGCGCGACGAGATCGTGCGTCACGCCGACTATGTGGGCGACTCCTTCCAGCTCGCGAACGCGGCGCTGGAGCACCCGGCGGCCGAGGCGATCGTCTTCTGCGGCGTGCACTTCATGGCCGAGACCGCCGATCTCCTCTCCCGGCCGGAGCAGGCGGTGATCCTGCCGAACCTCGCCGCCGGCTGCTCGATGGCCGACATGGCCGACATCGACCAGGTGGAGGACTGCTGGGAGCAGCTCGCCGAGGTTCTCGGCGAGCTCGACGAGCCGGACGCCGACGGTCTCCTGCCGGTGATCCCGGTGACCTACATGAACTCGTCCGCGGCGATCAAGGGCTTCGTGGGGCGCCACGGCGGGATCGTCTGCACCTCGTCCAACGCGCGGACCGTGCTGGAGTGGGCCTTCGCCCGCGGCCGGCGCGTGCTGTTCTTCCCCGACCAGCACCTGGGCCGCAACACCGCGAAGGCGATGGGCGTTCCGCTGGAGGCCATGCCGATGTGGAACCCCGCCCGCCCGCTCGGCGGCTCCACGGAGGAGGAGCTGCAGGACTCCCGGGTGATCCTGTGGCACGGCTTCTGCTCGGTGCACAAGCGGTTCACGGTCGACCAGATCGCCCGCGCCCGCGCCGAGCACCCGGGCGTGCGCGTGATCGTGCACCCGGAGTGCCCGATGCCGGTGGTGGACGCCGCCGACGAGTCGGGGTCGACCGACTACATCCGCAAGGCGATCGAGGCGGCCGAGGAACCGACCGTGTTCGCCATCGGCACGGAGATCAACCTGGTGCGGCGCCTGGCCGCCGAGCACCCGCAGCACACGATCTTCTGCCTCGACCCCGTGGTGTGCCCCTGCTCGACGATGTACCG
>JBEBWQ010000054.1:0-11591 GCA_040392075.1 Microbacterium sp. | reverse complement strand
ATGGCCACAGCGGTGCGGGAGGAGGAGCGGGCGGCCATGCCTGTCAGCCTACCGGGAGGCTCCGACGCCCGGGTGAGGAGCCGCCCCGCACGCTCCGGGAGCCCCGCCCGGTCCCCGTCCTCCCGCGCCGACGCACCGACCGCCGTCGGCGCCGACCTCTGGGGAGGGACCGAGTCCGCCGCGGAATGATCCAGGGGATCGGAGACTCCCCGCGTCGGTCTCCGAGCCCCTGGTGATCACTCGTCGGCCGCCCGGGCCGCATACCTCCCCCCGGTGGCATGCGGCCCGTGACGACGGCCTCACTAGATGAGACGACCTCGCACGCGATTCATTACGCGACTTCGCAAGAATTCTTCTGCCGGGTTTCCGTCCCCACCCGATCCGATCCGGAATCTCTCCCCCGATCGCGGCGACGGCCCTCGGGCGGACCACCGGCCCGCCTATCGTGACGGCATGACGCTGCCCCCGCCGCCGGATGTCCGGCCACGACTCCGCCTCGGGCTGGGTGCCGCCGTGACGCTCGTGCTGGTGATCCTCTCCGCCGCGGTCGGTCTCACCCTGCTGCGCGGTCAGGCCGCGCCGGCCCAGACGATCGCGGACCCCTCCGCGGGCCCGATCGCGGCGGCGATGGACGTGTACGTGCACGTGCTGGGCGAGGTCCGCCGCCCCGGCCTCTACGTGCTCCCGGGGTCCCCGCGGGTCGTCGACGCCCTCGCCGCCGCCGGGGGCACCACCACGGAGGCCGAGCTGGGCGGAGTGAACCTCGCCCGGCCGCTGGTCGATGGGGAGCAGGTCGTCGTGCCCGCTCAGGGGGCCGAAGGTGCCGCCCCGGCGGTCTCGGACGGCCGCGTCGACCTCAACACCGCCGATGCCGCGGCGCTCGAGACCCTCCCGGGCGTCGGCCCCGCTCTCGCCCGCCGGATCATCGCCTGGCGCGAGGAGAACGGTCGCTTCGCAGCCGTGGACGATCTGCTGGCGGTGAGCGGGATCGGCGCGAAGGTGCTGGCCGGGCTCCGGGACGCGGTGCGGGTATGACCGCCGATCTCCGGCTCCTGCCGCTCGCGCTGATCGCCTGGGCCACGGCCTTGCTCTGCGTCCTGGTCCCGGGGACGGCACTCCCGGTGGGCGCCCTCGCCCTCGCCTGCTGCCTGGGCGTCGTGGGGAGCCTGCACGGACGGCACCGGCGCGCATGGAAGACACCGGCACCGTCCTGCGCCCCGACACCCCGTACCCGCTCCGGCGCCTCGGCCGTCGCCCTTCTTCCCGGGGTACCGGATCCCTCCGCACCGCCGTCATCGCCGGTATCGCCGTCACCGCCCGGACCGGCGCCGAGCCTGCTGTCCCCGGGACTGGTCGCGGTGGCGCTGGCGGTGGTCGCCGCCATGGCTGCGACGCCGGCGGCCGCCGAGCCGGTGCGGATCCTCCTCGGCGACCACGACGGGCACCGCGTGGAGGTGGAGGCGACGGTCACGTCCTCGAGCACCCGCGGAAGCGACGGGCGCCTGTGGCTCGACGCCGACAGCAGCCGCGTCTCCGCCCTCGACGCCACCGGCGCGAACCCGGCCTCCGTGCCCGCGTCCATCTCCGCTCCCCTGCGCATCGGCGTCCCCGAGGACGTGCTCGCCACCATGGACCCGGAACCGGGGACCCTGCTTCGGGTTCGCGGCAGCGTCCGGGCCGGCGACGCGGGAGACCGCGCCGCGCTGGTGCTCTTCGGCGAGGAGGCCGAGCTCCTCGCCCCGGCGCCGGGGATCTTCGCGGTCGCCGCCGAGGTCCGGCGCACCTTCCGCGAGCGTGCGCTCCGGCTTCCCGAACCGGGCGCAGGGCTTCTCCCCGGCCTCGCCGTGGGCGACACCCGGGCGGTGGCATCCGATCTGGAGGAGGCGATGCGGCTCAGCGGCCTCTCGCATCTCACCGCGGTCGCCGGACGCATCGGCGCGCCCAACGTCCCCGCCGCCTTCTTCCTCGTCGGGGCCGCGCGCGGCCGCCGGGCTCTGCGCGTCCTCGTCGCCCTCGGCGCCCTCGGCGCGTTCGTGGTGCTGGTGACCCCGGAGCCCAGCGTGATCCGGGCTGCGACGATGAGCACGATCGCCATGCTCGCGATCCTCCTCGGCCGGCCCTCCGCCGGGATCGGGGTGCTCTCGCTCGCTGTCGCGGTCCTCCTCATCGCCGACCCCTGGCTCGCGCTCTCCGCCGGCTTCGCGCTGTCGGCGGCGGCGACCGGGGCGCTCCTGCTGCTCGCCCCGCCCCTCGCCCGCGGCGGGGAACGATGGCTCCCCGCCCCGCTCGCCCTCGTGATCGCGGTCCCCGTGGCCGCCCAGCTCGTCTGCGGGCCGATCCTCGCGCTGTTCGCCCCGAACTACTCCCTCGTCGGAGTGGCCGCCAACCTCCTCGCGGCTCCCGCCGCGCCGATCGCGACCGTGCTGGGGCTGCTCGCGTGTCTGGCCGCACCGGTGCTCCCCGCTCTGGCCGACCTCCTGGCCGCCTCGGCCTGGCTGCCCACCTCCTGGATCGCGACGACCGCGATCGTCACGGCACAGCTGCCGGGCTCCCAGCTCCCGCTCGCCCCCGGCCTCCCCGTCGCTCTCCTCGTCGCCGCCGTCAGCGCCGCGGTCGCGGTGCCGTTCCTGCGGGGGCGGCGGGGCGGGCGCCCGGCGATCTGGCTGCGGCGGGCAGGGAACGGCGTGCTCCTCGTGACCGTGACGGCCCTCGTGGCCCGGGCGCTCCTCACCGGTCCCCTGGCGGCGCTGGGCACGCCCTCCGGCTGGGTGCTCGCAGCGTGCGACGTCGGTCAGGGCGATGCGATCCTCGTGCGCTCAGGGACCCACACCGCCCTGGTCGACACCGGCCCCGACCCGGAGGCACTGCGCCGGTGCCTCGCCGAGCTCGGCGTCGACCGGCTCGACCTCCTCGTCCTCACCCATTTCGACCTCGATCACGTCGGCGGGGCATCGGCCGTGCTCGGCCGGACGGATCTCGTCCTGCACGGACCCGTCTCGGAGCCGGCGGATCAGCGCACCCTCCACGCGTTCGCGCAGCAGGGCGCCCTCGTCCGGGAGGCCGCAGCGGGCCAGCACGGCGCCCTGGGTGACGCGGGATGGCGGATGCTCTGGCCGAGGCCCGGGAACCGCGGATTCGTGCCGGGGAACGACACCAGCGCGGTCTGGGAGGTCCACGGCGGCGGCGTGCCCTCATCCCTGTTCCTGGGCGACCTCTCCGCCACCGCGCAGCAGGCGCTCCTGAGGACGGGGAACGTCCGCGCGCACTACGCCGTGGTGAAGGTCTCGCATCACGGCAGCGGTGACCAGGATCCCGGGCTCTACACGCACATCACCCCGGCGGCGGCACTGATCTCGGTCGGCGCCGGCAACGCCTACGGCCATCCCCGGGAGAGCGTCCTGGCTCTGCTCCGCCAGACGGGAGCCGCGATCCTCCGCACCGACGAGCAGGGCCGGATCCTGCTGGGGTACGACGAGGGCGCGGTGACCGTGTGGACCGAACGCCGCGTCCCGGAGCGACGCCCCCGCCCGCGGACGGATGCGCGGATCGCGCCGGGACGCAGGGAGAGGGCCCTCCGCGACGGAGCCTCCCCGGCGCTGAACGGTCAGCCGGCGACGACGAGGCTCACGATCTTCGGCGCACGCACGATGACCTTCACGATCTCGCGACCGGCGAGGGCGCGGATCACCTTCTCGTCGGCGCGCGCGAGCGCCTCCAGATCCTCCGGCGAGATGGCCGCCGGCACCTCCAGCGAGGCCCGCACCTTCCCGTTGATCTGCACGACGGCGGTGACGGCGTCCTCGACCAGCAGCTCCGCCTCGGCCGCGGGCCACGGGACGAGACCCACCGACGGGGCGTGCCCCAGCGCCTCCCACATCTCCTCGGCGGTGTGCGGCGCGGTGAGGTCGAGCATCATCGCGATGGTCTCGACGGACTCCCGCACCGCCGGATCGCTCGCCCCCGCACCGCCGTCGACGGTCTTGCGGGTGACGTTCACCAGCTCCATGAGCCGCGCGACGAGCACGTTGAACTTCGTCTGCTCCACCAGCCCCGGCGCGTCGGCCAGCAGGCGATGGGTCGCCCGTCGCAGCGCGGCGTCGCCGCCGTCGGCCGGTGTTCCCGCAGGACTCGCGACCTCGCGCGCCAGGCGCTGGGCCCGCGCGAGGAACTTCTGCGCACCGGTGGTGGAGACGTCCGCCCAGTCCTTGTCGTCCTCCACCGGGCCGGCGAACGCGAGCGCCACGCGCAGCGCGTCGGCGCCGTGCGCGTCCAGCTCCTCCTGGAACAGCACGAGGTTGCCCTTGCTCTTGGACATCTTCGCGCCGTCGAGGATCACCATGCCCTGGTTGATGAGGCGGGTGAAGGGCTCCGTGAACTCCACGAGCCCCATGTCGAAGAGCACCTTGGTGATGAAGCGCGCGTACAGCAGGTGCAGGATCGCGTGCTCGACGCCGCCGACGTAGGAGTCCACCGGCGCCCAGCGCCGCGCCTCGGCCGGGTCGAAGGCGAACTCCTCGCTCTGCGGCGAGAGGAACCGCAGGAAGTACCACGAGCTGTCGACGAAGGTGTCCATCGTGTCGGGGTCGCGCAGCGCCGGCTCGCCGCTGCCGGCGTCGACCGTGCGCACCCACGACTCGGCGGCGCCCAGCGGCGAGGCGCCCTTGGGCGAGAGGTCCAGACCCGCGACGTCCGGCAGTCGCACGGGCAGCTGCCCCTCGGACACCGGCACGACGCTGCCGTCGTCGAGGTGCAGCATCGGGATCGGCGTGCCCCAGAAGCGCTGGCGCGAGATCAGCCAGTCGCGCAGGCGGTAGTTCTTCGCGGCGCGGCCGAGCCCGGCCTCTTCCAGCTTCTCGATCTGGCGGGCGATCGCATCCTGCTTGGACAGGCCGTCCAGATCGCCCGAGTTGATCAGGCGGCCCTCTCCCGCCAGAGCGACGCCGGTCGCCGCCGGGTCCTGCTCCGCCGCGGTCTCCGCGCCCGACCCCTCATCGGTGCCCGACGCCGCGGTGTCGACCACGACGCGCACGGGCAGGTCGAAGGCACGGGCGAAGTCGAGGTCGCGCTGGTCGTGGGCGGGCACCGCCATGACCGCTCCGTGCCCGTAGTCGGCGAGCACGTAGTCGGCCGCCCAGATCGGCAGTCGCTCCCCGTTCACCGGGTTGACGGCGTAGCGCTCGAGGAAGACGCCGGTCTTCGGCCGATCGGTCGCCTGCCGGTCGATCTCGCTGGTCTTCTGCACCTGCGACAGGTAGTCCTGGAAGCGCGCCTGTACCTCGGCCGAGGCGCCGGCGGCGAGCTCGGCCGCGAGATCCGCGTCGGGCGCGACCACGAAGAACGTCGCGCCGTACAGGGTGTCGGGACGGGTCGTGAACACCGTCACCGGCTCGTCACGGCCCTCGATGCGGAAGTCCACGTCCGCGCCGACGGAGCGCCCGATCCAGTTGCGCTGCATCTGCAGCACCTTCGACGGCCAGTTGCCCTCGAGCTGGTCCAGATCGTCCAGCAACCGGTCGGCGTACTCGGTGATGCGGAAGTACCACTGGGTGAGCTTCTTCTTCACGACCTCGGCGCCGCAGCGCTCGCAGCGACCGTCGACGACCTGCTCGTTCGCGAGCACGGTCTGATCGTTGGGGCACCAGTTGACCGCGCTCTTCTTGCGGTAGGCCAGGCCCCGCTCGTACAGCTTCAGGAACAGCCACTGGTTCCAGCGGTAGTACTCCGGGTCGGAGGTGTGCAGCACGCGGTCCCAGTCGAAGGAGACGCCGTAGGCGCGGAAGCCGGCCTTCTGCTGGTCGATGTTCTGATAGGTCCACTCGCGCGGATCGGCGCCGCGGCGGATCGCCGCGTTCTCGGCGGGGAGGCCGAAGGAGTCCCAGCCGATCGGGTTCAGCACGTTGTGGCCGCGGTGGCGCCAGTAGCGGGCGACGATGTCGGAGTAGAGGTAGTTCTCCGCGTGCCCCATGTGCAGATCGCCCGAGGGGTAGGGGAACATCGCCAGCACGTACTTCCGCGGACGGGGGTCGTCGTCGCCCCCGGCGCGGAAGGTGTCGTGGGCCGCCCAGTAGTCCTGCCACTTGGCCTGGATGGCGTGCGCCGAGACGGACTCGTCGGCGGGCTCGGAGACGGAGGGAGAGTGCTCGGACACGGAGAGACCAATCTGCGCAGGCGGGGTCTGCGCACACGGAGAGGACGGAGAACCGGAAAGCTCCAGGCTATCCAACTCTCCGCCCTGCTGCGTCGCCCGCACCGGGACGCGCGGCGGTCTCGGAGGTTCGCCGTCGTGCAGACTCCCACTCGGGCGGGAGGACCGCACCCGCCGCCGCGAGCGGGGCGCGCGCCTTCGTCGCGACCTCGGCCACCTCCGCCGCTGCCTCCGATCCCCAGGTGATCCCTCCGCCCGCGCCGACGGAGACCCCGCCGGGCTCGATCACGACGCTGCGGATCACCATGGCCAGATCCATCCGTCCATCGGTGCCGAGGTAGCCGGCGCAGCCGCTGTAGAGCCCCCGGGGGGCGCCCTCGAGACCGCGCAGCAGGCCCATCGCCGACTCCTTGGGCGCGCCGGTCATGCTCCCCGCGGGGAAGGCCGCCGCCCAGAGGTCTCCGGCCGTGGTGCCCGTGGCGATCCGGCCGCGCACGGCGCTCACCAGCTGATGCACAGCCGCGTAGGACTCGACGGAGAACAGCGCGTCGACGCGGATCGATCCAGGGTCGCACACGCGGGAAAGGTCGTTGCGCATGAGGTCCACGATCATGACGTTCTCGGCGCGCTCCTTGGGGTGTGCGCGCAGCTCCTCCGCCAGGGCGGAGTCCGCGGCGGGATCGGCGTCCCTCGGCCGCGTCCCCTTGATGGGGCGGGTGCGCACGATGCCGTCCCGCACCTCCAGGAACTGCTCGGGGCTCGCGCTCAGCAGAATCCGCTCCCCGATCCGGATGAAGCTGCCCCGCGGACTGGGCGTCGCTTCCCGCAGCCGCAGGTAGGCGGCGACCGGATCGACGGCGCCCGGCACGGAGAAGCGCGTCGTGAGGCAGAGCTGATAGGCGTCGCCCGCGCGGATGGACTCCCGGCACCGCTCGATGAGCGCCGCATACTCCGCAGGGCTGTTCCGCGCCGCCGCGACCACGGGCGGCGCGGCCGCGGGAACCGGCGCCCCCGTGGAGGTCGTCCCTCCGGCAGGGAGCGCCCCTCCTGCAGTGATCGGCGCCTCCGCAGGGACCGGCTCGTTCCGGGGACGCCGCGCGGCGCCGTCGACCGGCGCGCCGGACGCAGCATCGCCCGCACGACGCACCCTCTCCTGCGCGGAACGGGACCACTCATCAAGGTCCGTCGGCGGCGCCACGACCCAGACCCGCCGGCGCGCATGATCGAAGGCGAGGAGCCGTCGGGCGCGCAGCCAGGACATCCCGCCCTCGTACTCGAGCCACCCCACCCATCCCCCGAGGAAGGGAGGAGCCTCCGGGAGGAGCGGCAGGGACCCGCTCGCAGGCGGCACCGGCCCGCTCATGGCCGAGGAGGGCGCGCCCTTGCCGGAGGTAAGGCGCACGGACCGTTCTCGCCCCGCCGAGGGCACCGCATCGTCGTCAGCCACGGGACACGCCGGCCGGTCCCGGGGCGCCACGGGCGACGTCCCTCCCCCGGAGGCGTCCGCAGCCGGACTGTCCAGCCGGACGCCCGCCACATCGCCGGCCCCGCCTCGCTCCCCGGTCCCGAGGAAGCTCCAGCCCGCATCGGCGGCCGGTCCCGCGTCCAGCCAGAACGCGGTCTCCGCGCGCGCCTCCTCCGCGAGGAAGAGGTCCCGGGGATCCGCCCACCCCTCCAGCTCCCGCGCCTGCGTGTCCACGGTCCCAGCGTAGAAGAGTCCCGGACGGCAGAGGCACGTGACCGGCCACTCGCCCGGATGCTCCGAGGCGACGGCGTCGAGATCCCCCGCCCCTCGTCGCGGGCATGTCCCGCTTTCCGCGGGAGGAAGCCGGCCTTCCGAACCGCGCTCTTCCTGGACCGGACGATCCGGGATACGCGGCACCGATCCGGGTCGTCCCCGCGGGTTCGGGGACCTGAGGAGAAGAGACCGGGCCCGGGGCGGGGCGTCAGAACACGCACGGTTCGGTGACGCACGGCGCAGATCCGGGGACACGCAGGGCTCCCGGGGGATGCGGAGGGATGTCCCCTATTCTCGGAGGGTGGATGACCTGCTGCTGTGGCTCCTCGACACCGTGCAGGGGGTCGAGCCGGTCACCCGCACCCTGCTCGCCGGCTTCGCGGTCATGCTGGAGACGAGCATCCTCATCGGCCTCATCGTGCCGGGCGACACCATCGTCCTCGTCGCCTCCATGGGGGTGACGAGCATCCCGCAGGCCATCGCCATGATCGTGGCCGTGGTCATCGGCGCCCTGATCGGCGAGAGCATCGGGTTCGGGCTGGGAAGATGGCTCGGACCGCGGATCCGGGTCTCCTGGGTGGGGCGGCGCATCGGCGAGGCGAACTGGAGCCGGGCCGAGCGCTACCTCCAGCGGCGCGGCGGCATCGCGATCTTCCTCTCCCGGTTCCTGCCGGTGCTGCACTCCCTGGTGCCGCTGACGGTGGGGATGAGCCGCTTCTCCTATCGGCGCTTCCTCGCCTGGACGACGCCGGCGTGCGTGATCTGGGCGATCGCCTACGTGAGCATCTCCTCGCTCGCCGCGGGCGGCTACCGCCAGCTCGCCGACCAGGTGCACTTCGCGGGCTATCTCTTCGTCGGCGTGATCGTCCTGTTCCTCCTGGTCGTCTTCCTCGTCAAGCGCCTGATCGGCCGCCAGGAGCGGCGTCATCTGGAGGACGAGGGCGCGCCGGAGGCGGAGGAGGAGAGGATCCCGGCCATCGGCTCACCCGGCGATGCGGAGGCGATCGGATCGACGCCCGGAGACGATCTCGAGGGAGACGCGCTGGCGCGGCCCCGGGACATGAAAGACTGAAGCAGATGCCCGAGAAGACCGCCGCGGAGACCAGGATCCACTGGTTCGCCCGGATCGAACGACGCATCCATGCCTGGCGCGAGGGTCTCGCCCGCCGACGGGGGCGCACCCCGACGATCGTGCCGTTCCCCGGATACGGCGGCCCGGGGTGGGTGCGTGTGGTCGGTCGCGTGCTGATCCTGCCGCCCAAGCGCAAGCGCGCCCAGAGCCCGGACGCGAGCGTCCGCGGATGGCGCAGCTTCGTCGGCATCCCGGTGGGCTTCGCCCGGGTGCGCGTGATGATCGGCGGCACCGTGCACGAGCTGATCGCGGACCGCGGCGGCGTGGTCGACGCCGTCGTGCCGGTGGAGCTGGAGGCCGGGTGGCGGCAGTTCACGATGTCCACCGAGGGCGAGCCGGACGTGATCGCCCGCACCTTCATCGTCGCGCCCGACATCCGCTTCGGGGTCGTGTCCGATGTCGACGACACCGTGATGGTCACCGCGCTCCCCCGTCCGTTCGTCGCCGCGTGGAACTCGTTCGTGGTCGACGAGCACGCGCGCGTCCCGGTTCCGGGCATGGCGGTGCTCCTGGATCAGCTGATCACGCAGAACCCCGGTTCCCCGATGATCTATCTCTCCACCGGCGCCTGGAACATCGCGCCGACCCTGCGCCGCTTCCTCACCCGTCACCTCTTCCCCGCCGGCGCGATGCTGCTCACCGACTGGGGACCCACGCACGACCGGATGTTCCGCAGCGGCCGGGAGCACAAGCTCAGCAACCTGCGTCGCCTGGCCCGGGAGTTCCCCGGGATGCGGTGGCTGCTGATCGGCGACGACGGACAGCACGACGAGGCGATCTACTCGCAGTTCGAGAAGGAGCATCCCGGTTGCGTCGCGGCCGTGGCGATCCGCCGCCTCTCCCCGACCGAGGCGATGCTCGCCGGCGGCCGCGCGGCGCCCGACGACCACTCCGCCGACGCCGTGCCGTGGGTCTCCGCCTCCGACGGCGCGGGGCTGCGCGAACGCCTGCACGATGTCGGCCTGCTCCGCTGAGGGCCGGTCTGCTCCATCGAGGAGCACCGCGCCCGCCGAGACCACCGCAGGCAAGAGCCCCGCGACCGGCCCGGGCCCGACGGCCGACGGGAACGCAGCGACCGGCGAGAGGGCACCGCTCGTCGTCGCCGTTCTCCCTCCCGACGACTGGCGGGCGCGCGCGGCGGCGCACGCCGAGCGCGCCGATGCTCTGACGCAGGCGCACCGGCAACGGGCCCGGCGCGGGGAGAGGCATCCGGTGTGGGACTTCCTCTTCACCTACTACGGCTACAAGCCCGCGCTGCTGCGCCGCTGGCACCCCGGCGCCGGGATCGCCCTCGCCACAGCGCCCGAACGGAGCGGCTGGCGCGGATACGCCCCGGTGGACGCCGAGGGCACGCTCGTGCCGGACGCCGCCGCCTTCGCCGCGGACAAGCCGGAGCTCGCCGCCCTGGTCGAGCGGATGCTGCGCGGCACGGCCTCGCGTCCGGGATCCTTCGGCTGCTTCGGCCTCCACGAGTGGGCGATGGTCTATCGCGCCCCCGCGCACCGCCATCCGGTCCCTCTCCGGCTCAGGCAGGCGGGAACCGACGCGGTGGTGGAGAGCCACGAGCTGCGCTGCACCCACATCGACGCCTTCCGCTTCTTCACCCCTGAGGCGGTGCCCCGCAACCTCTTCGTGCCCACCCGCCGGACCCAGCCGGAGATGGAGCAGCCCGGTTGCCTGCACGCCGGGATGGACCTGTACAAGTGGGCGGTGAAGCTCGGCCCGCTCATCCCCGGCGACCTCCTCCTGGACGCGTTCGAGCTGGCGTGCGACATCCGCCTGCTCGACATGGAGGCCTCCCCGTACGATCTCGCCGCGTGGGACGTCGAGCCGGTGCGCGTGGAGACGCCGGAGGGCAAGGCCGAGTACGGACGGCGGCAGCGGGAGTTCGCCGAACGGGGCAACGCCCTCCGCGCGGCGCTGCTGGCCGCCTGGCTGACGCCGGCGCCCGGGGACGTCACGGTGTGAGCACCCGGGCCTGAGCCCGGCGGTGCAGCCCGGGCGGCGTGACACCAAGGCGCGACCGCCGGGAGGGACCCGACCCGAGGGCGAGGCCCCTGCGAGTGGCCCCATGACACGGTTCCCGCCGGCACACCCGGCCCCGGGCGACCAGACCGGGCGCGGCCTCGGCCTCGACGAGAAGAACGACGCCGCTTCACGCCACCGGACCGGGCCGGACCGCATCGAGCCGGCCTCGCCCGGGGAACGACCCCGCCTCCGGACGGAGAGGCGGGGTCGCGGTGCACCGGATGCGGCGGCTCAGCGCGCGGTGTCGGGCCCGACGATCGGGATGGTCGCGGTGACCGTCTCCAGTCCCGACAGGCGCGCGGGCGAGAGCTGCTTGGTGACCTCGTCGCGGCTCATGAGCCCGGCCTCGACCACCATGTCGGCGATGTTGCGTCCCGTCAGCAGGGCCGTCTTGGCGAGCGCCGCCGAGGCGGCGTACCCGATGAATGGAGTGAGGGCGGTGACCACGCCCACCGAGGCCCCGACCATGGCCCCCAGGCGGTCGGTGTTGGCCGTGATGCCGTCGACGCAGTTCACCCGCAGCGTCCACATCGCCTGGGTCATCCAGG
>JBEBWQ010000053.1:0-11608 GCA_040392075.1 Microbacterium sp. | reverse complement strand
TGTTGTGACCGAAGCCGGGAACAGCACCGGTCACCTGGCACACTGCTGCCATGAGATGACTCCTTCATTACCGTGAGGCCGGACGGCCTCACCCAAGATCCCTTGTCTGCCCCCTCGACAGGCCCGGGGACCGGATTTCCACCGGCTCGAACAGGAAGAGGGGACGAACTGCGCGCAGGAGAGCGCACAGACAATCAGCCACTCTAGCACACCCGCCACCCTCACCCACGGCCACGGCCTCCTCCCCCCTCGGCCGCCGGCATCGCCCTGCTCCGAGAACAGGCGAGTCGCCCAAGATCAGGACGATTCGGCGAAGAACGACCGGATTCCGGGATGATCGCCTGTTCTCGGGAGCTGCCTCGCGGCGCTCACCGCCGCGGCGCCATCGGGCACCAGGAGATCGCGAAGCCGCTGAGCGGCGCGTGCTCCTCGCCCGTGGCCGTGTCCACGATGTGCGTCTCCAGGCGACGGGGCAGCGGGAGCAGCATGTCGTCATAGGGGTTCGCGGTGAGATCCGGCGCGATCGTCACCGCCGTATAGCGCCCGCTCGGGGACGCGCACGCCTGGAGGATCGCGGTCGTCCCGGTGACCTCGACGAGCGGCTCCGCCGTCGCGCTCCCGTCGTCGACCCGGACGATCGACTGCCCGACGGGGATCCCCTGGGCGTCCCGCGCCACCACATGACGCAGCGTCCCGCCCGGATAGGGCACGACGGACTGCGGGAAGCCGAGGTCGGGGATCGTCTCCGGCAGCGGCGTCTCGTCGCCGGTGGCCAGGTCGAGCTGGACGATGGCGCCGTCCACTCTCTGGACGATCGCGGTGTAGGTGCCGCGGGACACCCCGAGGATCGCGGACGCCGACCCGAGCGCCTGCGGGCCGTCGGAGCCGGCGAGGTCCTCCACCAGGAGCGCTCCGGTGAAGTCGATGAACAGCACCGCCGAGGAATCGGGGACGAACTGCCATTCGGCAACGCTCGCCTCCTCACCGCCGACCTCGACGATGCGCGGCTCGCCGCCGTCCCGCGTCTGCGTGACGAGCACGCTCGCGCGGCCCTCGCCTTCGCCCAGGTGCCGATCGGAGTAGCTGTAGCCGACCAGACCGCCCAGGTCGGAGACCTGCACGGAGCGGATGTACCCCTCCCCGGGGCCGGGGAGCACCGAGACCTCGCCGGTGGCCGGATCGACGACCTGGACGACCGCAGATCCGGGCTCCTCGACGACGACGACCAGTCGCCCGTCGCTCAGCCGGAAGTCATCGATCCGCGGGTGGCTGAACACGGGGACGGCGTTCTCCCCGCCCAGATCGCTGCGGAAGATCGTGTCGTCGCCGTCGACCGCGCGCTGCAGCAGGTAGAACTGCGTGGCGGGTGTGGTGAACCGGGTCTCCAGGTCGGCAGCGGGTCCGCCGCCCACGCCGGTGACCCCGGAGACCGTGACGGTGTACTCGGTCTCGTCGTCGAGGGGGACGGTGAAGCGCACCCCGACCGTGCGCCCGGACGCGTCGACGGTGAACGGCACCTCGGGGACGACCCGCACCTGGCCGGGATCGACGGGGTCGAGCGCCTGATTCGCGGTGAGCAGGACCCGGCTGCCGGAGTGCTCGATCGCCTCCGCCGGATCCACCTGGACGGTGCTGAGCCGCGGACCCTGACCCAGTGCGATCGCACCGAGGACCCCGCCGGCGACGAGGAGGAGCGCGAGGACGCCGAGGAGGGGCACGAGGAAGGAGCCGCGCGGACGGGCAGGCCCTCCCGACGTCGCGCGCGTCCGTGCCGGACTGACCGCGGCGGCGAGGTCAGGAACGGGTGCGGACGCGGAGACGAGCACGGGCTCGGACGCCCGCACGGGCTTCTCCGGAGCAGGCGCCGGGGCGGGAGACGGAACGGGGGACGCCGCCGCCTCGGCCGCGGCGCGCGCGGCCTCCTCCATCCGGCGGCGCTCCGCACGCGTCTGGGGAACGGGAGAGGACGCTGCCGGCTGCGTCCCCGACGCCGCAGCGTCCGGACCCTCAGTACTCATAGGGGTCCCCCGGTTCCGGGATGACCGCGACCGAGGCGGGCTCGACCCGCAGGGCTCCGGTCGGTCCCACCCGGACGGTGCCCTCGACCTCGACCCACTGGCCCACCGCGAGATCCCCGGCCCATCCGGTCACCTCGACGGGAACGGCCACCGGCTGCGCGTCGATCACGCAGTGGGTGATGACCATGCGGGTGAGCCCCAGTTCGTCGGGGTTCTCGCCCGAGGGGGTGACGAAGCCGCTCAGCACCACCGCAGCACCGTCGTAGCCCTCCGGCCGGGTCGCGGTGCGGAAGACCGTCGCCCAGTCGCTCACGCCGAAGGACGACGTGTCGGCCACGCCGAGGACCACCCGATCGGCGCCCTGGAAGAGGGCCGTGCCGCCGGCGGTGGTGCGCGAGAGTGCGAGCTCGACGGAGAGCGACGCGGGCGGCAGCACGAGCGCGGCGGCGACGACGCCGGTCGCCACCACTCCCCCCGTGATCGTCGCGGTCGCGGCGAGGACCCGTCGCGTCCCGCCGCGCGACGCGTCCGCGTCATCCCCGTGGTCGTGACCATGGTCATGCCCGTGGTCGTGGTCCTCCTCGGTGCCCAGCGGCAGCGTGCACGACCACACGGCGCCGGCGAGGGTGAGGACCGCGGCGGCCACGGCGAACCACACGCTCTCCGGGCTGATGTAGAGGTGCAGCCGGCCGGAGACGGCGAGCAGCAGGGTGACCACGGCGACGGTCGTGGCGAGGCCCACGCCGAGCCAGCGTGTGCCGAGGGCGCGGAGCCGCGGAGATGCGGGCCGGGAGGGGCGGGAGGTCTCAGACAAGGACGTTCACCCCGATCCCGATCGCGAAGGCCGCGAGCAGCACGATGGCGACGATGCCGCCGAGCACCCGCGCGGTGAAGGTGGTGCGCAGCAGCGCGAGCATCTTGATGTCGATCAGCGGCCCCACCAGCAGGAACGCCACGAGGGCGCCGGGCGAGAACGTCGCGGCGAAGGAGAGGGCGAAGAAGGCGTCGACGTTGGAGCAGATCGCGACGGTCATGGCCAGGAGCATCATCACCGCGATCGAGAGCACCGGGTTCGCGCCGATGGACACGAGCACGTCCTGCGGGACCAGCACCTGCACGGCGCCGGCGAGGGCCGAGCCGATCACGAGCGCCGGCATCACCGCGCGCAGCTCGATGAGGAACTGCACCAGGCTCCGGCGCATCGGCGTGCCGGGCTCCGCCGCGACCCGCTCGCAGGTGGCGGTGAAGCGCGCGGTCAGCAGTGCGTCGGGAGAGGGGTGCCGGCTGTAGATCCAGCCGATGAGGTTGGCGATGAGGTAGCCGCCGACGATGCGGGCGACGAGGATGCCCCCGTCCCACCCGAACGCCGCGTGGGTGGTGAGGATGACGATGGGATTGACGATCGGCGCCGCGATGAGGAAGGTGAGCGCCTCGGCGGGGGCGAGTCCGCGCATCATCAGCCCGCGGGCGAAGGGGACGTTGCCGCACTCGCACACCGGGATCAGCATGCCCAGGAGCGAGAGCACCGCCCGGCGCGCCCAGGCCCGCTTCGGCAGCCAGCGGTGGATGAGGTCGGCCGGAAGCCAGACCTGCACGACGATCGAGAGGACGACGCCGAGGACGACGAACGGCAGCGCCTCGATGAGCACGCTGAGCGTCAGGGTCAGCCCGTCCTGCGCGCGGGCCGGGAGGGCGACGGGGAAGAGCTCGGGGGCGAAGAGGTCGACGGCGACCAGGGCGACCAGGACGCCGAGGCCGAGCAGCGCCCCGGTCAGCGCCGCATGGCGGCGACGGCCCGGAGGCGGTGCGGGATGCCGGTGGTGCTCGTGCGCGGCGGCACGGGTCGGCGCGGTCATGCCGAGGCGTCTCCGCCGGCCGCGACCGTCTCGTCCGCCTCGGGCGCAGGCTCCGCCCGTCCGCCCGGCGGCCGCCGCTGCGGCCGTTCCGCCGCCGTCCCCTCGGCCGCGCGGAGGGCGGTGCAGGAGGCGCAGAGGCCGAAGATGTCGATCACATGCTCGGACTCGGTGAACCCGTGCTGGGACGCGGTACGGCGCGCCCACTGCTCGACATCGTGCCCGGCGATCTCCACGGTCATCCCGCAGGAGCGACAGATCAGGTGGTGATGGTGCCCCTGGGTGGAGCAGGCCCGGTACAGCGCCTCGCCCTCGGGGCTGAGGAGCGAGTCGGCCTCGCCGGAGGCGGCAAGGCCGGCGAGGGCACGATACACGGTGGCCAGGCCGATCCCCGTCTCGTCGCGGAGGGCGGCGTGCAGGGTCTGCGCGCTCACGAAGCCCGCCGTCGCGGCGAGGGCCTCGCGCACCCTGTCCCGCTGCCACGTATTGCGCTGTGCCATGTCTCCGAGTCTATTCGGCGTGCGCGGGGTTCACCTGGGAGCCGGGAGCGGCACCGGGACGGGTGCGGGTCCGGGCCGCGGGACCGCGGGGCGATGGAGCGGTGCGGAAGCACCGTCTCGCGTGCGGCTCCGATTCCACCGGGGCCGTCGGGGTGTATCGCGGACCCCCTCCCGATGGGGGGGGCGAGGGGGAGGGGGTCCGCGACGCTGAGGCGATGGGCCTGAGCCCTCGTCCTCAGTCATGCGTCTCGACCGCGGAGCGGGAGACGAAGGTCGTGGGGATGCGGTGCACGGAGCCTGGCGGCCCGGCTCTTCGCGTTCGGCCCGTCCGATGACGGGGCCTTCGCATCCGATGACGCGCCGAGGGGTTCCGGCCGGTGCCGGTCCGTGTCGTTCTGCGTCTGTCTCTGTTGTGCTGTATCTCTGCGGCGGGGCGGTGTCGGAGTGCGGACGGGGAGCGCCCCCACCCCGAGAGGTCAGTTGCGGGTGATGAGCGTGACTCCGTCGATCAGGTTCGCCGCGCCCAGGAGACGTCCCCGCACCTGGTCGTTCCAGTCGCGCATGAAGCGGTCCGCGTCGTCACCGGACCACACGCCGGCGTCGCGCAGCTCGCCGATCACACCGGCCAGCGCCGCCTCGGCACTACGGATCTCCCCCGAAGTACGCGACAGCATTCCTCTGGTGATGATCACGACACCCTCCTGTGGCCGTGGATCCGAGGATCACGGGCCCTGACTGAGAACGACCGCCCGGGAACAACGGTCCGACGAGCCGAGCGGGGCGAGAGGAGAGGAGCGGCTCTGCATCGCGGTCGCGACCACTCCCTCGGCCGGGGCGACATCCCCGGGTCGACGAGCGCGTGCCCGCCGACCCGGTACGTTCGCCGTACCCGATCGGGGTCAGGCCGAAGCCGTGCGCTGCTGCTCGGCGTTGCTCTTGGCGATCGCCTGCGCGTCGCGCAGCGTGCCGCCCACCGCACGGAGCGAGGTGCTCAGCTGGCCGTTCCAGTCGGCCTCGAAGCGGTCGCGGTCAGGACCGGTCCAGGTGGTGCTGCCGAGCTTCGCCGTGATCGCCGAAATGATCGTGTCGATCTCGTCCGCGCGGTTGCCGAACTCCTGCGCGAGCGCGTCGACCTCTTCAGGAATCTGGCCCAAGAACTGAGACATGTCTCATCCCTTCCATAAATCGAGGGATCCGCCATCCGGCCCTCACCAACGACACTCACGCTACAAGCAGCCGTCGGGAGGCGTCGATGGGGAGAACTCCCCATTTTGACGGCCGCGCCCCGGGACCAGGTCCCGCACCGCGCCGCGGGCGCATGCCGACGCTCCGGCCTCACTCCGCGTAGGCGAGCTGGATCTTGCGGATGCGCCCGGCCTGCACCAGGTAGCCGCGACCGGGCGGGAAGTCGCTGCGCCGGGCACGCGGGAAGGCGGTCTTGAACAGCAGGTCGCCCTCGAGCTGATCCGGCTGCAGGGCAAGGCCGCGGCGAGCGCTCTTGACCTCCATCAGCAGCGGCCACGACTGCGACCAGCTGCTGGTCTCCGACTCGGCGATCACGAAGTGTTCGTTGCGCTTGGCCGCCTTGATGAGGGCCGCGAGGTCGGTGTCGGCCCCGGTGCTCAGGAAGTCCGCGATCGACTCCAGGACGATCACCTGGCGCCGGCCCGGCTCGGCGGGGGTCGAGACCTCCGCCAGCAGCTCCCGGGCGAGGGCCCCGGCGCTCTCCGGGTCCGTGGCCCTCGCCGACCAGCCCTCCCAGCGTCCCACCGGCGAGCGAGGGCCCCCGAAATAGGTCAGCACGGCGCCGGGCACCTGGCCGTGCACCGCCTGCACCAGGGTGAGCAGGGCCGTGCTGCGCCCGCTCTGCGGGGGGCCGGTGAGCATGAGCACGCCCTCCGGCTCGATGCCCACGGGGGCGAGGTCGTCGTCGGCGACGCCGATCGCGACGAGGCCCGGCATCGGCGGGAGATCGGCCATCGGGATGTCGTCGGACAGCCGCTGGATCGGCACGGCCGGCGCCCGGCCGGTCGCGGTGAGGGTGACATCGAGGTCCTCGATCGCCCGCGACTGGTCGGCGAGGTTCTGGCTGCCCCCGAACACGGCGATCTGGGTCTCCAGCCCGTCCACCACCGCCCGCCCCGGCGGGGAGACCGCGGTGAGGATGTCCGGGGCGGCATCGAGCAGGAGGTAGTCGTTCTCGTCGGCCAGGCGCAGGATGACCCGCCGCTGCAGGGCGCTGGCAACCGCCGGGGAGACGGATCCCGGCCGGTCGGCGCTGGCGACCACGTGCACGCCCACCTGCCGCCCATCGGCGAGGATCTGCTGGAACAGTCCGAAGAGCTGCCCGTTGGTGGCGAACTCGTACTCCTGCCGGAAGGCGGCGAAGCCGTCGACGAGGAGGAGGAGCCGCGCCTCCTCCGGCGCGTTCGCGAGGGTGCGGTACTCCGAGATGGACCCGGCGCGCACGGCGCCGAACCGGGTCACCCGGTCGTCGATGACGCTGCGCAGCCAGCGCAGCAGCCGGGCGACGCGCTCGGCGTCGTCGCCCGAGACGATCGAGCCCACGTGCGCGAGGTCCTCCAGCGCCCGCAGGCCCCCGGCCCCGAAGTCGAGGCCGAACACCTGGACCGGGCCGCCGCGCGGGGTGATCGCCGCGGCGATCGCGATGCTGCGCAGGACGGTGGTCTTGCCCGCGCCTCCCGCGCCGTAGACCGCGAGGTGCCCGTCGGTGTCGGGCCGGAAGTACACCGGGTGCTGCGACTGGTGCGCCGGGTCGTCGGCCACGCCGAGCACGAGATCGGTGTCGGTGCGCTGACGCAGCAGTGCCAGGTCGTAGATCGGCGCGAGCTCGTCCAGCCAGGGCTTGCGGGGGGCGGGGATCCGGGCGAGCTCCGCGGCGGTGCGGAAGGTGCGCACCAGCCGGGCGGTGTCGTTCGGCCCCTGCTCGCGTCGGGAGCCGGCCTCGGTCGGCGCCGGGGGCTCCCAGGGACGCCCGCCGCCGAAGTCCAGGCTCTCGATGTCGACCCGGCTCTCCACCCGCTCCTCGGTGGTCCATCCGCCGGCGTAGGCCGTCTGGAACAGCGTCAGGCGCCCGGGACCGGTCTTGGCGATGCCGCGACCGGGGAGCGCCGGGTCGAAGCCCGCGGCCAGCGGGGTGCCCACCACGTCGGCGCTGTCGGCCTCGTCGGCCATGCGCAGCGCCACGCGGAGGTTGGTGTTGGCGCGCAGGTTGTCGCGGATGACGCCCGCGGGGCGCTGGGTCGCCATGATGAGGTGGATGCCGAGCGACCGGCCGCGCTGGGCGACGTCGACCACGCCGTCCACGAACTCCGGGATCTCCCCGGCGAGCGCGGCGAACTCGTCGATCACGATCACCAGCGCCGGCGGGCACTCCGGGTCGCCGCGCCGCTCCAGCTCGAGCAGGTCCTTGGCCTTGCGCCGGTTGAGCAGGTGCTCCCGGTGGTGCAGCTCGGCGCGCAGGCTCGTCAGCGCGCGGCGCACGAGGTGCGTGTTCAGATCGGTGACCAGGCCCACCGCATGGGGCAGGTTGATGCACTCGGCGAAGGCGGCGCCGCCCTTGTAGTCGACGAACAGGAACGTCACCCGGTCGGGGCTGTACTCGGTGGCCATGCCGAGCACCCAGGCCTGGAGGAACTCGCTCTTGCCCGCGCCGGTGGTCCCGCCGACGAGGGCGTGCGGACCGTGCGTGCGCAGGTCCAGATGCATCGCGTCGGCTCCGGCCTGGCCGACCAGCGCTCGGAGGCGCCCGGGCCGGCTGCGGGGCGTGGGAGTGGCCGAGGAGCGGTCGAGGACCGACTCGTTCTGCCGCCACCGGTCGACCACCGCCGCGCCGTCCTCGGCGAGCTCGGCGCCCACCAGGGAGAGGAACGACACCGAGGGGGGCAGATCGCTCTCGTCCGGGCTGAAGGCGCTGATGTCGACCACCCGCGCCATGACGCGCGCGAAGGAGCCGGCGCGGGACGCGTCCAGGCCCTCGACCTGGAGCGGATGGGCGGTGCGGCCCTCCCGCACGAACCCCGCCGTGACCGCGGTGCCGGTCTCCACGGCGACCTCGACGAAGGTGCGACACAGGGCGGGAAGCTCCCCGCGGCTCCGGGCGAGCCACACCGGGTGCACGCCCACGTCCACCGCCCGCTCCAGCACCTGCACGAGACGGCCGCGATCCACGGGCGGATCGCCCACGACCAGCACGATCACCGCGGGCAGTTCCCGCTCCTCGGGGTCGCCGGCACCCGCGGTGCGACCGCGCTCGTCGATCGTCTCGTCCTCCGGGAGCGCCGGGCGCGAGGCGGCGCCGGGCACGGCGACCCGCGGGGCGCGCCGCTCCACCAGTGCCTCCAGGGCGGCGACCAGGCTGCCGGCGGAGCTCGCGTTGTCGGCGAGGCCGGGGACGTCCAGCGGGCTCTGCGCGGACGAGGTGTGCGGCAGCCATTTGATCCAGTCGAACTCGCCGGCGAGTCTCGCCTCGACGAAGGCGGTGAGCACCACCTCGGCCGGGGAGTGCAGCGCGGCGACCTGGGCGACGACGCCCCGCACGTAGGAGAACGCCGAGGTGAGCGGGCCGCAGACGCCGAGGCCGCCGGCCAGGTCCAGTCCCTCGATGATCGGCACGTCCGGGATGTCCCGGTGGCGCTCGACCAGCTGGTCCACGCGCTCCTCGAACCCGGCGAGCGCGCGCTCCCCCGGCGGGCGCACGTTCACCTCAGTGCGCGAACGGGCGGTCCCCAGGCCCAGGCGCACCGCGAGGAAGGACCAGTGCTCGGGCCGCCGGGTCCAGAACAGCTCTCCGCGGGTCTCCACCGCCGTCACGGTCTCCGCGAGCGAGGGCATCTCGATCCGCCGGGCCTCCCCCTCCTCGATGCCCAGCCTGTCCAGCTTCGCGTCGAGCTTCGCGATCGCCTCCTCGAAGCGGGCGATCTGATCCTTGCGCTTGCGCTTGCGCTCGTTGCGGTTGTTGAGATAGTTGCCGATGATCAGCAGCGGCGAGAGGCCGATGAAGACGATCGAGAGGATGTTCTGGGTGACGAGGTAGAGCACCGAGCCGAGGATGAGCGGGGCGATGAGCATGAGGAAGGGGAAGCCCTGGCCGAGGTCGTCGGTGGGCAGGGCCGGCCCCTCGAGCCTCTCCCCCTCGAAGCGGGCGTCCACGCGCGGCGAGCGGTTGAAGAGCACCGTGCCGCCCTCGCGACTGGTCGGGGCGGCCGGGACCCGGCTCTGCAGGATGGAGACGATCTCGAACTCGGTGCGGCCCAGGGTGAAGCGCGCGCCGGCGAAGAGGTCGATGCGCGGCACCTGGCCGCCGTCGACGAGGATGCCGTTGGCCGAGTTGTCGTCGATGAGGGTGAGGACTCCCTCGTCGAGCTCGACGCGGGCGTGGCGCTTGGACACCATCGCATCGCTCAGCACCACCTCGCAGTCCGCGTCGCGGCCGATGTAGCTGCTCTGCGCGTCGAGCACGAAGCGCGCGCCCCGGTCGGGGCCGGCGATGACCTCCAGGGTCGCCTCGATGCTCGTCCGCCGGTGCCGTGACCAGTCGCGGGAGGGGTCGAGGTCCTCGATGCGGACGACGGTGCCGGATCCGATGAAGGCCTCGCCGAAGGGGCGCCCGGGGGCGAGCACCTCCGGCTCGGGGAGGTCGGAGCGGTGCACGGCGAGGGTGCGCAGCGGCTCCGGGTCCCCCGCGGTCCGTGCGGGCCCCGCCGGATCGGACAGCGCGATCTGCCGGGCGACCTCGCCGACGGTCGCCGTCGCGCTCGTGGTCACGACGATGTCCGCGAGGCTGCGATCGGCGCGCTCCAGCGAGAGCTTCACCTTCATCGGGCGGATCCCTTCCGCTCGGAGGCGGCGGAGACCGCGGCGGCCTTGAGGGCGATCTGCTCGGCGGAGGCGACGGCCGCGTCGAGCATCACCAGGTCGGCGGCGGTGACCAGCCGCGACAGCACCGCGTGCTCGACCAGCCGCGCCCGCCGTCCGGTGGCCTGACGTCCGGCGCCGCCGCGCAGCCCCGGCACGCCCTCGCGGTCGAGCTTGTCGCACACGTTGTCGAGCTTGCGGTTGAACGTCGTCAGCGGCCAGCCCAGCCGCGCGGCGGCCGCGGCGGAGGAGGGGATCCGGCTCTGCCCCACCAGCCCGCCGCGCAGGATCGGCTCGCACAGCGCCAGCAGCAGCAGCCGCTGGGCGGGGGTGAGCTGGACCTGGCCGATCGTGGCGGCGCCGGGACCGGTCGCGTCGTCGGCGGGGGTCGTCGCCGACGGGGGCGCGGAGGCGTCCATGCGGACGAACTGCGCGGCCTCGTCGACGATGCTCAGCTCGTAGGTGAAGGAGGAGGCGGAGAACATCACGGTCAGCGCCGGGAAGACGAGGGGGACCCGGGCGCCCGGGCCGAGGACCGCCTGATACGCGCCGTCGGGGGTGGCCAGGCTCACCGACAGCGTCTGGCCGATGTTCGAGAGCCACCACAGCCCGCCCTCGTGGGTGAGGGCGAGAAGACGCCGGTGGAGGTACGGATTGTCGTCGATGGTGAGATCCGCCTCGCGCCCGATCGCGAACACCCGCGACGGGTCGGGCCGGTACACCTCGCCCGCGAATTCGAGACGCAGGGTCCCGGTCATCTTCTCTTTCCCTTCACCATCCGGCTGTCCCCCACGGACTGCCTACATCCCCAGCAACACGATGATCCCCGCCACGGCCGCCCCGAGGACAGCGAGGGCCACCACCCCCGTCACCAGGAGCAGGACCGCCCGTCCCCGTCGACGCCTCGGAGCGGGCGGCACGGCGGCCCCCGCCGCGGGGACGCCCGGCGCGCGCCGCACGACCGGAGTCCCCACCGGCTCGCCACGGATGGCGTAGGTGGTCTCGCGGACGCCCTGGACCCCCGGCGAGTACGCTTTCCGACCCGCGGGTGCCGGGAGGGACGAGGGTTCGGCGGGGGCGGCGACGACCCCGCGCGCGACCAGAAGGGTCCCGTCGTCGTGGACCGGGCCGACGGGCGAGCGGGAGGAGAGCCGGGTCGCCTCGTCCGCCGCCCGGGCGGCGACGAGCACCGTGCCGTCGTGCGCCGTGCCGTCGTCCTTCGGGACGGAGACCGTCGGCCGCGCAGCGAGCGCCGTCCGGTCATGGTCTTCCTCGCCGGCCGGCGTCGGAGCCGCGGAGGCGGCGCGCGAGGCGAGGCGGGTGGCCTCGTCCGCCGCATCGCCGTCCCCGAGGACGCGCA
>JBEBWQ010000052.1:0-11667 GCA_040392075.1 Microbacterium sp. | reverse complement strand
GGTGCAGGTACGCCTTGTGCTCCACGGGCGGGTCGACGTGCACCACGAGGTCCACATCGTCCACGTGGACGCCACGCGCGGCGACGTCGGTGGCGACGAGCACGCGCACACCGCCCTGCGCCGGGTCGGAGCTGAAGGCGGCGAGGTTGCGCTCACGGGCGTTCTGGGAGAGGTTCCCCTGCAGGTCGACGGCGGGGATGCCGGAGGCCGTCAGCTGCTTGGCGAGCTTCTTCGCCTGGTGCTTGGTGCGGGTGAACAGGATCCGCCGGCCGGTGCCCGCGGCGATCTCGTTCACGAGCTCCTTCTTGTGGTCGGCGTCGGCGGCCAGCAGCACCCGGTGGGTCATGGCGCCCACGGGCACACTCGCCTCATCGACCTCGTGCCGGGCCGGGTCCTGGAGGAAGCGGCGCACGAGCTTGTCCACCCCGTTGTCGAGGGTCGCGCTGAACAGCAGGCGCTGACCGCCCTGCGGGGTCGCGGCGAGGATGCGGGTGACGCCGGGCAGGAATCCGAGATCGGCCATGTGGTCGGCCTCGTCGAGCACGGCGATCTCCACCGCGTCCAGCTGGGCGACGCGCTGGGACATCAGGTCCTCCAGGCGACCCGGGCAGGCGACGATGATGTCCACGCCGTCGCGGAACGCCTGCTCCTGCGGACGCTGGCTCACCCCGCCGAAGACGGTGGCGACGCGCAGGCCCGCAGCCTTGGCCAGCGGCTCGACGGTCTGCGCGATCTGGGTGGCCAGCTCCCGGGTGGGGGCGAGCACGAGGCCGCGCGGGTGCCCGGGCCGGGTCTTCCGTCCACCCGCGAGGCGGGCGACGAGGGGAAGGGCGAAGGCGATGGTCTTGCCGGAGCCGGTGCGTCCGCGGCCCAGCACGTCGCGCCCGGCGAGGGAGTCGGGCAGGGTGTCGCGCTGGATCGGGAAGGGGTCGGTCTTGCCGGTGGCGGCCAGGACGGCGGCCAGAGGTGCGGGCACGCCGAGATCGAGGAAGGAAGACATGAGGCTCCAAAGGTGCGCACGAGCGCGGATAGGTCGGGGATGATCCGGATGGACGGGCGGGACGCGATATCGTCCCGGTCTCGCCGTGCAGAGCCGCGTTCTCACTCGCAATCATGCCGACGAACGTCGCCGCGCGTGTCCGCACCGAGGGGTGCGCTGCGCGATGGCGACTTCTCAGACCCTATCAGCCCCCGCGGGGAGCCGGTCGCAGGTCGGCTCAGACGTGCAGCGCCTCGTTGAGGGTGACCCCCACGCCGTCGCGGGGGAAGGCCTCGACCGCACCGGTGAGCGAGTTGCGCCGGTACAGCAGTCCGCTGGCGCCGGACAGCTCGGACCCCTTGACCGTGGGCCGGTCGCCGTCGGGGTTCTGCGGGCCGCGGCGGAGGAGCACCTTGGTGCCGGCGGTGAGGTAGAGGCCGGCCTCCACCACGCAGTCGTCGCCGAGCGAGATGCCGATGCCGGCGTTGGCGCCGAGGAGCGTGCGGGCGCCGATCGAGACGCGGTGCGTGCCGCCGCCGGAGAGGGTGCCCATGATCGAGGCGCCGCCGCCGATGTCGGAGCCGTCGCCCACGACCACGCCCTGCGAGATGCGGCCCTCGACCATCGAGGCGCCCAGCGTGCCGGCGTTGAAGTTGACGAATCCCTCGTGCATCACCACGGTGCCGGGGGAGAGGTAGGCGCCCAGGCGGACGCGGGCGGCGTCGGCGATGCGCACGCCCTCGGGCAGCACGTAGTGGGTGAGGCGGGGGAACTTGTCCAGCCCCTCGACCTGGAGCCCCGCCCGGTTCAGCTCGCGGCGCAGGCGCACGGCGTCGGCCGGGAGCATGGGGCCGGCGTTGGTCCAGGCGACGTTCGGCAGGTGGGCGAAGATGCCGTCCAGGTTCAGCTCGTTGGGCTTGACCAGGAGGAGCGAGAGCGCGTGCAGCCGGAGGTAGGCGTCGGGGGTGGAGGCAGGCGCCGCGTCCAGGTCGATCTCCAGGGCGATCGGCTCCAGGCGCACGTTGCGGCGGGCGTCGTCCTCCCCGTCCAGCGCCGCGACGTCCGCGGGCAGCGGGCCGGCGCCCACGTGCGGGTACCAGGCGTCCAGGACGGTGCCGTCACCGGCGATGGTGGAAAGACCGACACCCCAGACTGCGCGCGCGTTGCTCATCCTCCTACGGTACTACCGCCTCGCCCGCGGTGCGTCCCGCCTCCCGGGTCGGCGGACGGAGCGCGGTCCTCCGGACGGAGCGCGTCCCGCCGCGCGGTCGAGAGAGCCGGCGGGACGGGGGCGAGGAACGGGCGGGGAGGCGGCCGCCGGCGAATTAGGCTGGTCCCATGGCGCTCGACCTCTTCCTCCCCTCTGCCGACATCACGCGCGCGATCTGCGACATCCCGAGCGTGTCGGGGGAGGAGAGGACCCTGGCCGATCTGATCGAGGCCGCCATCTCCCCCCTGCCCCACCTGGAGGTGCTCCGCCAGGGCAACACGATCGTCGCCCGCACGGATCTCGGCCGGGCCCAGCGCGTGGTCATCGCCGGCCACATCGACACGGTGCCGGTCAACGGGAACCTCCCCACCCGGCTGGTCGAGATCGACGGCGGCCCGTACCTGTGGGGACGGGGCACGGTCGACATGAAGGCCGGTGTCGCGGTGCAGCTCAAGCTCGCGGCCGAGCTGACCTCCCCCGCCTACGACATCACCTGGATGTGGTACGACAACGAAGAGGTCGAGGCGGCGCGCAACGGGCTGAACCTGCTGGCGATCTCGCGGCCCGATCTCTTCCAGGGCGACTTCGCGATCCTCGGGGAGCCGTCGAACGGCCAGGTCGAGGGGGGCTGCAACGGCACGCTGCGGGCGGTCGTGCGCACCCACGGCGTCCGCGCGCACTCCGCCCGGGCCTGGGTCGGCGAGAACGCGATCCACGCCGCCGCCCCGGTGCTCGCCCGTCTGGCCGAGTACCGGCCCCGCACCGTGGCGGTGGAGGGACTGGAGTACCGGGAGGGGCTGAGCGCCGTGCGCATCTCCGGCGGCATCGCGGGCAACGTGATCCCGGACCTCTGCGCCGTCGAGGTGAACTACCGCTTCGCCCCCAGCCGCACCGCTGCCGAGGCGGCCGACCACGTGCGATCGGTGTTCGAGGGCTTCGAGGTGGAGGTCGTGGACTCCTCCGAGGGCGCCCGTCCCGGTCTGGACGCACCGCTGGCGCAGCACTTCATCGCCGCCGTCGGCGCCGAGCCCCGGCCGAAGTACGGGTGGACGGACGTCGCCCGCTTCTCCGCGATGGGCATCCCCGCTGTCAACTACGGCCCCGGCGACGCGCTGCTGGCCCACCACGACGAGGAGCGCGTCCCGCTCGCCCAGATCGCGGCGGTGGAGCAGGGCCTCCGCGTCTGGCTGCTCGGTGCGGAGCAGAGCGCCCCGTGAGCCGCGCCCCGGACCGGGCGTCGCCGACGCGCCCGCCCGCGCCCCCGGCGCGGTGGCGCGCGTGGCCGCCGTCGGTGCTCATCGCGCTGATCTATCTCGCGGCCCGGGTCCTCACCACGCTCTTCCTCTGGGTCGCCGCCGAGGGCTCGGGGGTCGAGTCCCGGCACGGGCCGCAGGCTACCGTCGGCGATCTCGCGACCGGCTGGGACGCGCAGTGGTACTGGCTCATCGCAGAGCAGGGGTATCCGAGCGACCTCCCCCGCACCGACGGCGGCACCGTGGCGGAGAACGCCTGGGCCTTCATGCCCCTGTACCCCCTGATCGCCCGGGTCGTGGGGATGCCGTTCGGATCCTGGGGTGCGGGCGCGGTGGTGGTCTCCCTCGTCGCCGGCTATCTCGCCTGCCTCGTCCTGTACCGGCTGCTGGCCCCGCGCATCGGCCGGAGCGCGGGGATGTGGGCGGTGGCCTTCTTCGCGGCCGGCCCGCTCGGCGCCCTCTTCCAGGTCGGGTACGCCGAGGCGCTGTTCCTCCTGCTCCTCTTCCTGGCCCTGGCCGAGGTGACGCGCCGCCGCTTCGGATGGCTCTACCTGCTCATCCCCGTCGCCGGGTTCACTCGCCCGGGCATCCTGGCCTTCGCGCTGTTCCTCGGCCTGTACGGCATCTGGCGCTGGCTCCGCCGCCGGGTCGATCCGCTGCCGGCGCGGCAGATCGTGCACATCCTCGCCCTCGGGGCGCTGGCGACCGCGGTCGGCTTCTCCTGGCAGATCATCGCCGCTGTCGTCACCGGCGACCCCACCGCCTACCTGGAGACGGAGCTCGCCTGGCGGCGCAACTGGAGCGTCGGCGAGGGCGGCGGCTTCGTCCCGTTCTCCGGCTGGGTGGAGGCCGCGCGGTTCTGGTTCGCCTACTGGGGCCTGCCCGGCTGGCTGGGCGTGCTGGTGCTCCTGCTGCTGGTGGCGGGGGCCGCGGCGCTGCTGTGGGCGCCCGCCGTGCGCCGGCTCGGGCCGGAGCTGCGGCTGTGGAGCGCGAGCTACCTCATCTACCTGCTGGCGGTGTTCTTCCCGCAGTCCAGCACGCTGCGGCTGCTCGTGCCGGTCTCGCCGCTCTGGGGAGCCGTGGCGGTGCCGCGCGCCCTCGGCTACCGCCTCACGATGCTCGTCGCGGGCCTGGCCCTGCAGCTCCTGTGGATCTGGAACGTGTACGGCCTGGCGCGGGCCTTCTGGCAGGTGCCCTGACCGCCGTGCGATGGTCCCTCCGGTGACCGGGCGGTGTCCGCCCGCCGACATCGCGGTGACGATCCGGTGCGCGTCGGCGGCGGCATCCGCCGTCTTTCGCGCTCGACGATGTCGCTCCGGGGCGGGCGCGGGCGGCCGGCGGAGGGAACCCGATAAACTTGGGGCATCGTAACCGAAGAAAGGGGCCACGATGGCAGCGATGAAGCCGAGGACCGGTGACGGACCGATGGAGGCTGTGAAGGAAGGACGACTCATCATCGTCCGGGTCCCGCTGGAGGGCGGAGGACGTCTCGTCGTCTCCGTGAATGACGCCGAGGCCAAGGAACTGCACGACGTGCTGGCCGCCGTCGTCGCGGCCTGAGCCTTCGAGTGTCCGCGGGGGGGGGACCCTTGGCGGCCCCCGCCCCGCGGTGTTCCCCCTGGGCCCCCGGCCGCCGCGCGGCCGCCCGGGTGACCCGGCGCAGCCGAAACGGACGATGCCCGGACCGATCGGCGGCGCGGCCGGCGGGGGACAGCGTCTCAGGCGGCGGGCACGAGGCTGATGAGCTGGAGCAGGCCCTCCCCGACCTGGGAGAGCGCGGCCAGCACGGCGGGCGACTGCTGGGTCTCCTGGATCAGGGAGCGGTAGGCGGCGGCCACCTCGGAGCGGTCGACTGGATCGGCCGTCCGTCCCCCGGCGAGGACGCGGGGGACGAGGACGAGGCCGCCGGGGCGCACCAGACGCAGGCCGTGCGCGACGTCGTCGAGGACCTCCGCCGCACCCGCGACCACCCGGCCGTTGTCTTCGGCGGCCTGGTTCTCCGGGGGTTTTACCGGGGGGGCGGGGCCGTTTTTGACGCGGGCGCGCGCCCCGGGGACCCGGGCGTCGAGGAAGGCCCGGCGCGCGGCGGCGAGGTGCTCGGGCTCGTTGTCGATCGTGGTGAGCACCGCGTCCGGCGCTCCGCGCAGCAGCCACAGACCGGAGACGCCCGCGCCGGTGCCGATCTCCACGATGGACTGCGCGCGTGCGGCGGCGGCCAGGACCGCGCACTGCGCGCCGACGGCGGCCGAGATCGGCGCGGCCCCCAGCTCCGTGGCCTGCGCCCGGGCCCGGGCGATCGCATCGGGCTCCACGATCGCCTCGCGGACGTATCGGGCATTGGCGTCGTGCTCGCTCACGGGTCCTCCGTTCCGGTTCCTCCACGGCGTGTGCTCCTTCAGAGTAGGACCGGGGACCGCCTCAGGCCGTCAGGCGCGGCGAGTAGAGTGGAGACATGAATTTCGGGGTGACCTTCGAGAAGCTGCTGCTGTTCGGCGTCATCGCTGCGCTTCTCATCGGCCCCGCCCGTCTGCCGATGTACGCGGAGGGCCTGGCTCGCCTGGTCAAGCGCGGCCGCGAGTTCATGCGCGGAGCGAAGACCCGGATGAAGGAGGAGATGGGCTCCGACGAGGAGGTGGACTGGCGCAAGCTCGATCCCCGGCAGTACGACCCTCGGCGGATCATCCGGGACGCCCTCTTCGAGGATGCGCCCAGTGCCGCACCCGCCGCCGCTGCGGCGGCGATCCGCTCGCCGCTCGGGGACGCCCCCCGGCCCAGCTCGGCGCCGGCGGCCGCCACCCGGCAGCGTCCCGTCTTCGACGGCGAGAACCCTCCGCCCTTCGACCTCGAGGCGACCTGAGCCCCGGCGGCCGGACCCTCGGAGGTCCCGGAGATCGCGCGGAGAGGAGTCGTCGGCCTGGTCGCGAGACCGGGCGGAGGCCGTGAGGTCCGGGTGATCGCACGGCGAACGACCTGATTCCGCGGTTCATCCGCCTGTTCTCGACAGCACCGCCCGGCGTAGCGTGCGCGGCCGCCGCCCGCGGCGTCCCGGTGCAGCCCGCTTGCTCGCGGTCCGTTCTGGGAGACTCAGACGGGCCGTACCGGCAGGGACCGGCCGGCGAGTCTCCGTCCCTGGCCGGCGAGATCGACGGCGAGGTCGCGGATCGCCACGGCCGCCGGGCTCTCCGGTTCCCCCAGGACCACCGGGACCCCGGCGTCGCCCCCGGCCCGCAGCGCGGGACTGAGCGGGATCGAGGCCAGCAGGGGGACGGCGGCGCTCTCCGCGCTCAGCGCGTCCGCGACGGTCCGGCCGCCCCCGGAGCCGAACAGATCGAGCACTGTGCCGTCGGGCAGCGGGAGCGGCGCCATGTTCTCCACCACGCCGATCACGCGCTGCCCGGTCTGCCGGGCGACGACGCCGGAGCGGATGGCCACCTCCGCGGCGGCCGGCTGCGGGGTCGTCACCACCAGGACCTCCGCGTTCGGCAGGAGCTGGCCGATCGAGATCGCCACGTCGCCGGTGCCGGGGGGCATGTCCACGAGCAGCACGTCCAGGTCGCCGAAGAACACGTCGGTGAGGAACTGGGCGATCGCCCGGTGCAGCATGGGTCCCCGCCAGGCGACCGCCTGCTCGCCCTCGCGGAGGAACATGCCGATGGAGATCGTCGCGACCCCGTGCGCCACCGGCGGCAGGATCATGTCGTCCAGGCGCGTGGGCCGGGTGCCGGGGAGGATGCCGAGGAGTCCCGGGATGGAGAAGCCGTGCACGTCCGCGTCCACCAGCCCCACCCGCAGGTCCCGTGCGGCGAGCGCGACGGCGAGATTGGCGGTCACGGTGGACTTCCCGACGCCTCCCTTGCCGCTGGTGACGAGGATCACGCGCGTGAGCGACCCCGGCCCGAACGGCATCTCGCGGGCGGGGCGACCGCCGCGCAGCCTCTCGGTGAGCGCGGCGCGCTCGGCCGGGGTCATCACGCCGACGTCGATCTCGACGTCCTCCACCCCGGCGACGTCCTCCGCGGCACGGCGCACGTCGGCCTCGATCCGCGCCGCCGCGGGACATCCGACGATGGTCAGGACGATGCCGACCCGCGCCGTCCCGCCCTCCATCCGCACGTCCCGCACCATGTCCAGGTCGCCGATCGGGCGGCGCAGCTCCGGGTCGGAGACCGCGGCGACGGCGCGGCGCACCCGCGCGGCGAGGTCCTCGGTGCTCACGCCCGCTCCTCTTCTGCGGGCCTCTCGTCGTCTTCGCCGTCCGAGAGCTCCTCGAGCAGAGCGCGCAGCTCGGCACGGAGCACGTCCCGGGTGACCGTCTGCGCGGTGCGCTCCTCGAGCGCCATGCGCAGGGCCACGATCTCGCGGGCCAGGTACTCGGTGTCGGCGAGGTTGCGCTCGGCGCGCTGCCGGTCCTGCTCGATCTGCACCCGGTCGCGGTCGTCCTGGCGGTTCTGCGCCAGCAGGATGAGCGGGGCGGCGTAGGAGGCCTGGAGGGAGAGCATGAGCGTCAGCGCCGTGAAGCCGTTGGCGGCCGCGTCGAAGCGCAGCTCCACCGGCATGAGCGTGTTCCACGCGAGCCACAGGGCGCAGAAGATCGTGAGGATGGCGAGGAAGGTGGGGGTGCCCATCGCCCGGGCCACCCATTCGGTGAAGCGGCCGAACCGGTCGGTCGACGCCGGCGTGCGCGACAGCGCTCCGGCGCGGGCGAGGGGGGCGTCCAGGCCCGGCGCGCGCGTCTTCACAGTGCCCCGCCCTTCCCGGCGGGGACATGGATGTCCTGGGTGCGCCAGTCGTCGGGCAGCAGGTAGTCCAGCACGTCGTCCACGCTGACCACGCCGACCATGCGGTGCGCCTCGTCCACCACCGGGAGGGACACGAGGTCGTAGCTGGCGAACAGCCGCGCCACCGACGAGGCGGTCGCCGTGACCAGCACCGGCTCGAGGGTGTCGTCGATGATCGCCCCGAGGCGCTCGTGCGGGGGATAGCGCAGCATCCGCTGGAAGTGCACGACGCCCAGGAAGCGCCCGGTCGGGGTCTCGTACGGCGGCAGCGTGATGAACACCGCCGCCGCGAGGGCGGGGTGCAGCTCGTGCCGGCGGATGAGGGCGAGCGCCTCGGCCACGGTCGCCTCGGCCGAGAGCACGATCGGCTCGGAGGTCATGAGGCCTCCGGCGGTGTCCTGCCCGTAGGCGAGGAGCATGCGCACGTCCTCCGCCTCGTCGGGCTCCATCAGCTCCAGCATCCGGTTGCGCCGGTTGGCGGGGAGCTGCGCGAGCACGTCGGCCGCGTCGTCCGGCTCCATCTGGTCGAGCACGTCCGCGGCGCGCTCGTCGCCCAGGCGCTCGAGGATGTTCATCTGGTCGTCCTCGGGCATCTCCTCCAGCACGTCGGCGAGCCGGTCGTCGGGGAGCTCCTCGGCCACCTCCAGCAGGCGCTTCTGCGGCAGGTCGAGGAGGGTGTGCGCGAGATCGGCGGGTCGCAGCTCGGAGTAGGACGCGACCAGCTGCTCGGCCGACTGCGCCTCGCCGGGAGTGCGCTGCTCGGCCACCTCGTTCCAGCTCGCGAACGCGGTCGGCCCCTTGGCGAACGGGGAGGCGCTGGTCTTCGGGCGGCGCAGGAACAGCTGCGCGACGCCCCAGTCCCCCCGGCGGTCGGGCTCGATCGCGACGTCCTCGATGACGGCGGTGCCGCTGCCGTCGGCGAACTCCACCCGGCGCCCGAGCATCTCGGCGAGCACGCGCACCTCGCCGGGGCGCGGCTGGAAACGACGCACGTTGATGAGGCCCGTGGTGATCACCTGGCCGCTGCGGATGGAGGTGATCCGGCCGATCGAGACGAACACCTGCCGGCGTCCGGGGATCTCGCACACCAGGCCGATCACGCGGGGGGCCTGGGTGTTCCGGTACACGACGACGACGTCCCGGACCTTGCCGAGCCGGTCGCCGACGGGGTCGAAGACGGCGCACCCGGCCAGGCGTGCGACGAAGACCCGTTGTGTGCTCACCGCTCCAGCGTATCCCCCGGCGGTCGGCCGCCGGGCGGACCTCCAGGGGCACGTGGGAGAATGGCGGCATGAGCATGAGGAACCCGATGGCCGGTGCCGTCGACACGGGCCAGGCGGTCGTCTCGGTCCGCGACTACGAGGCCGCCCAGAAGGTCGTGTCCCAGCTCATCGCCGGCGAGGTGCCGGCGCGGGACATCGCCATCGTGGGGATGGGCGTGCGCACCATCGAGCGGGTGACCGGGCGGTTGGGCTACGCCACCGCCGCGCGGTCCGGCGCGGTGAACGGCGTGCTCATCGGCCTCTTCCTCTCCGCGATCATGGTGCTCGGCAACCCCGAGGTGCCGATCCAGCTCTTCGTCGGCTTCGTGCTCATCGGCGTGGCCCTGGGCATGATGCTCAGCATCCTCACCTTCTGGATGGTGCGGCGCCGGCGCGACTACGCCAGCGTCATGCAGCTCGCCGCCGACCACTACGAGGTGACGGTGCTCGCCGCCTCCCTCGCGAAGGCGCGCCAGGTGCTGGGGACCCCGGCGGAGCGAGCTGCGCCGGCACCCGTCGACCTCAGCGTCCCTCCGCGCTACGGGGAGCGCGTCGTCCCCGAGGGCGCACCGCCCGCGTCCGCCGCGGAGCAGCAGGTCCCAGCCGGGGAGCAGCCCGTCGCGGAGCCGTCCCCCCGCGACGATCAGCCCGATGTCCCCCCGGCCCCGCAGTACGGCGAGCGGATCGATCCCGAGGGCACGGACGAGCCCCGCTGACGCTCCGGTGCCGCCCGGCCCTCAGCCGGCCAGGCGGGCCATCCAGGCCTCGACGTCGGAGGCGGTCCGCGGGAGGGCGGCGGAGAGGTTCTCCGGGCCGTCCGCGGTCATGAGGACGTCGTCCTCGATGCGCACCCCGATGCCGCGCAGCTCCTCGGGCACGGTCTCGTCGTCGATCTGGAAGTACAGGCCGGGCTCGATCGTGAACACCATGCCGGGCTCCAGCACGCCGTCGTAGTACATCTCGCGGCGGGCCTGGGCGCAGTCGTGCACGTCCATCCCCAGGTGATGGCTGGTGCCGTGCACCATGTACCGCCGGTGCTGCCCGCCCGCGTCGGCGTCGAGCGCCTCCTGCGCGGTCACCGGGAGCAGGCCCCACTCGGCGACCCGCGCGGCGATGACCTCCATCGCCGCCTCGTGCACGGCACGGAACCTCACACCCGGCCGGGCGGCGGCGAAGGCGGCGTCGGCGGCCTCGCGCACCGTCTCGTAGACGCGGCGCTGCACGGCGGTGAACCGGCCCGAGACCGGCAGGGTCCGGGTGACGTCGGCCGTGTAGAGGCTGTCCGCCTCGACGCCGGCGTCGATGAGGATGAGGTCCCCCGGGGCGACCACGCCGTCGTTGCGGGTCCAGTGCAGGTAGCAGGCGTGCGGGCCGGACGCGGCGATCGTGTCGTAGCCCTCGCCGTTGCCGTCCTCGCGCGCCCGCCGGTGGAACACGCCCTCCACGACGCGCTCGCCGCGGTGGTGCGCGACCGCCTCGGGCAGGGCGCGGACGATGTCCTCGAAGCCGCGGACGGTGATCTCCACGGCCCGGCGGAGCTCGGCGACCTCATGGTCGTCCTTCACCAGGCGCAGCTCCGAGACGAAGCGGGTGAGCTCGTCGTCCTCGTCGACCACGCGGTCGGCCTCGGCCGGGGCGAACGCCTCCCGGTGCGCCGTGGCGATGCCGAGATCGGCCGCGACGCCGGCGAGAGAGGGCCGGGGCCCGATCCAGAACTCGCCGATCGTCGCGTCGGCGTAGAACTCCTCGGTCTCGCGACCCGCGCGCTCGCGGAAGAAGAGGGTGACGTCGTGCCCGTCGGCGACCGGGTCGAACACGAGCACCGCCCCGGGCTCGGAGTCGGCACCCCAGCCGGTGAGGTGCGCGAAGGCGGAGTGCGCGCGGAAGGGGTAGTCGGTGTCGTTGCTGCGCTGCTTCAGCTCGCCCGCGGGGATCACGAGGCGCTCTCCGGGGAAGGCGGCCGAGACCGCGGCGCGGCGGGCGGCGGCGAACGGCGCCTCGGCACGAGGGGCGGGCAGGGACTCGGGGCGCTCGGCCCAGCCGGCGGGGATGCTGTCCAGGAATCCGCGGGGGAAGGGCTGCCGACGGTTGGTGCTCGGCTGTTCCTGCGCTGCGTCGGCGGGGGTCTCGGTGGCCGTGTCGCTCATGCCTCCAGTCTCCCACGCATGCCCGCGGCGGTCGCCGG
>JBEBWQ010000051.1:0-11768 GCA_040392075.1 Microbacterium sp. | reverse complement strand
GGTCGAGGATGCGGCTCGCCATGCGGTCGGGGTGGAACGGCTCGAGGTCCTCGAGCCGTTCGCCGGTGGAGGCGAAGATGATCGGACGTCCGGTGACGGACGCCACCGACAGCGCCGCGCCGCCGCGGGCGTCGCCGTCGAGCTTCGACAGGACCACGCCGGTGAAGTCGACGCCCTCCTGGAAGGCCTTGGCCGTGTTCACGGCGTCCTGGCCGATCATCGCGTCGATGACGAAGAGCACCTCGTCGGGATCTGTCGCCCGGCGGATGTCGGCGGCCTGCTTCATGAGCTCGGCGTCCACGCCGAGGCGGCCGGCGGTGTCGATGATGACGACGTCGTGCTGGTGGCGGCGGGCGTGCTCCACGCCGTCGCGCGAGACGCGCACGGGGTCTCCGACGCCGTTGCCGGGCTCCGGTGCGTAGACGGTGGCGCCGGCCTGCTCCGCGACGACCTGCAGCTGGTTCACGGCGTTCGGGCGCTGGAGGTCCGCGGCGACGAGGAGAGGCGTGTGCCCCTCGCCCTCGAGCTGCTTCGCGAGCTTGCCGGCGAATGTGGTCTTGCCGGAGCCCTGCAGGCCCGCGAGCATGATGACGGTGGGCGCGGTCTTCGCGAACTGCAGGCGGCGCTGCTCTCCGCCGAGGATCTGGATGAGCTCCTCGTTGACGATCTGCACGACCTGCTGCGCCGGGTTCAGCGCCTTGTTGACCTCGTCGCCGAGCGCGCGCTCGCGGACGGTCGCCGTGAACTCCTTCACGACGGAGAGCGCGACATCCGCGTCGAGCAGCGCCCGGCGGATCTCGCGGACGGTGCCGTCGACGTCCGCGGCGGTGAGCTTGCCCTTCGTGCGGAGGTTGCGGAAGGTCTCGGTCAGCCGGTCGGAGAGCGTGCCAAAGGTAGCCATGATGCCTCCGATTCTACGCGAGCGCTCCGGAGGGCCGCAGGCTCGCGTGCAGACGGCGCATCGGCGAGGATACGACCATGGCCGCTGACCGGAGGACCGCACGCCGGGGGATCCTGCTCGGCACCGTGCTGGCGGCGCTCGCCGCGGCGGTGCTCCTGGCGCCGGTCGTCTCGAGCGTCGGGTTCTGCGCGGTCGGCATGACGAGCGGGGAGTCGTACTGCCCCCTCTCGTGGCGCTCCCTCGCCGGCCTCCGGTCGAGCTGGTGGTCCTGGGCCGGGGCGACGGCCGTCGTCATCCTGGCGGGAGGGCTTCTCCTGCGGCGTCGCCGGTGACCGCGAGCCCGGCATCGTCCAGCACGGCGAACGCCGCCGCCAGCGCCGGCGCGAACGGCTCACGTCCCGCGCCGGCGGCCGACCAGGCCCGGAGCGCCGCGAGCACCGCGGCGCCGTGCGCGCCGCCGACGATCTCCGCGCGCAGCGCGGGGATCCCGCGCCGCCGGGCGATGCCCGCCACCGCCCGCCCCAGGCGCACCTGACGGAGCGCGGCCTCGTGCTCCAGGTCCTCGTCCCGTCCCATCGAGGTGGCGTGGGCGAGCACGAGGGACAGCGTGTCGGGCGCGGTGCCGGCCAGTGCCGCGGTGAGCGCCTCGCGCGGGTCGAGGCCGGCGGGGAGAGCGTCCAGTGCGTCCAGTGCGTGGGCGATGCGCTCATCGAGCCCCGCCCAGATCACCTCGCTCTTGCCCGCGACGTAGTTGAAGAAGCTCGCCCGGCTCACCCCGGCGCGCCGGGCGATGTCCGCCACGGAGGTCGCCTGGTACCCCTGCTCGAGGAACAGCTCGCAGGCCGCCTCGGCCAGCGTCTCGCGCGACGAGGCCCGTGGCCGCCCGCCGCGTCCCTCCGAAACCGTCATCCTCTCACCGTAGCGATGCCGGCGTCGACGCAGAACGGCTCAGACGATCGCGGTGCGCAGTCGCCCGCTGTTGGCGGCCGCGGCGACGAAATGGTTGTCGTGGACGCCCTGCCAGCTGGGCAGGGGCGCGACGACGCCCTCGGCGGCCTCCGTCGGCTCGTGGCTGTACGTCGACACCTCGCGGACCACCAGCGGCACCCGTGCGTCGGCGGGGCAGCGGAAGGCGTGCAGATGCTTGCGGTGCATCACGAACTTGGGGTCGCCCGGACGCAGGCGCACGTGGCTCGTCAGCTGCGCGTAGGAGTCCTCGCGGCCGGCGGGCAGCGCGACGCCCTCGGGCCAGGCGGAGCCTGCGGGCATGCCGGAGAACACGAGCGGATCGCCGTCCTCGGCGACCACGACGGGCTCGGGATCGTAGAACACCTCCATCTCGCCGAGGACCACCTCGTAGCTCTCGGTCTTCCGGCGGTGGTAGTGCGGCGGGCAGAACTTGCCGGGGTGGAGGATCATGAGCTTGTCGCACAGCCCGGAGAACTCCGCGTACGGTGCGGCGCCCCCGGGCAGTCCGTCGACGCCGGGCTCGTTGAGCGACTCGAAGATGACCATCACCTCGAACGCCTCGCGCGACCAGAGTCCCCGGGCGAACGCCTCGTACTGGTCGTCGCCGAAGACGATCCCGGCGGAGTCGTTGACCATCTCCGGCGTGATCGGGTAGCGCAGCGCGGTGCCGAGCGCGGCAGCCTCGCGCACCCACTCGTCGTACTCGCGCCGGGTGATCGACGTCCTTGTCATGCTGCCCTCCCGAGCACGGCGGGCCCCCAGGGGGCATTCGGCGGTGAACCGGTTCGGAGTCGAACCGGTCCGATTCTGCGAGACGCGGGATCGGAAGTCAACTCCCCGCCACCCCGCCCGGAGCCTCTCCGTCGGCCCGGAGGGATACCGGCGTCGGCACGCGTCCGGATGGACGGGAGTCCTCAGGACCGATGCGCGGGGGAGCCGGTCGGCCGGGGACCGTACGCGGTCTGATAGCGGTCGTAGAGGCGCGTCACGGTCTCCTCGTCGATCCGGGTGACCTCGCCCAGGGAGCGCGCGGCCGCCACGGTGCGCGCGACCTCCTCGCACATCACCGCCGCCTTGACCGCGGCGCGGGCGTCACGCCCGATCGTGAACGGGCCGTGGCTGCGCATCAGCACCGCGGGAGAGCGGGAGCCGCGCAGGGTCTCGACGATGCCGCGCCCGATCGAGTCGTCGCCGATCACGGCGAAGGGGCCCACCGGGATGTCGCCGCCGAACTCGTCGGCCATCATCGTCAGCACGCACGGGATGGGCTCCCCTCGGGCCGCCCATGCGGTGGCATAGGTCGAGTGCGTGTGCGCGACTCCCCCGACGTGCGGCAGGTGACGGTAGACGTAGGCGTGCGCCGCGGTGTCGGACGACGGCACGAGCGCGTCCGGCGTGCCGTCCTGGATCTTCTCGCCGTCCAGCGTGCAGACCACCATGCTCTCGGCCGACAGCTCGTCGTAGGACACCCCGGAGGGCTTGATGACGAAGAGATCGGTGCCGGCGACGCGCTCGGACACGTTTCCTGCGGTCCAGACCACGAGCGCGTAGCGGGTGAGCTCGGCGTGCAGGGCGGCGACGCGCGCCCGCGCGGCGGCGACGGCCTCCTGGACCTCGGCGGGCTGCGCGGTCAGGACGGGGCGGGCGGTCATCGGGCGGTCTCCTTCTCGTCGGTCTCCCTCTCGGAGCGGCGGGCCGAGGCCTCGCGGCGGATCGCCTTGAGCCGGCGCATCACGTCGTCTCCGCCGCGCCCGAAATGGTCGTGCAGGCGGGTGTACTCGGCGAACAGCACGTCGTACCGGGCCGCCTCCTCGGGCCGCGGCAGATGGGCGGCGGGGATCCTGGCCCCCATCGCGGCGGCCGCGGCGGGCACGTCGGGATAGGCGCCGGCGGCCACGGCCGCATGGATCGCCGATCCGAGGGCGGGGCCCTGCGCGGACGCGGCGACCGAGATCGGCATGTTCAGCACGTCGGCGTACACCTGCATGAGAAACGCGTTCCGGGGCAGCCCGCCGGTCACCACGAACTCGGTGACGGGCACGCCGGCGGCGGCGAACGCCTCGACGATCGTGCGCGCGCCGAACGCGGTCGCCTCCATGAGCGCGCGGTAGATCTCCTCGACCCGCGTGCTCAGGGTGAGGCCCAGCACCAGGCCGGAGAGCTCGTGGTCCACGAGGACCGAGCGGTTCCCCGAGTGCCAGTCCAGGGCGATCAGCCCGCTCTCGCCCGCCTCGAGCGCCGCCGCCCGACGGGTGAGCAGCTCATGCGGGGAGATGCCCTCCTCCCGGGCCGCGCGCGCGTCCGCCTCGGGCAGCAGGGCGTCCACGACCCAGGCGAACAGGTCGCCGACCCCGGACTGACCGGCCTCGTACCCCCAGAGCCCCGCCACGATGCCGCCGTCGACGACGCCGCACATGCCGGGCACCTCGGCGAGGTGGTCGCCGTTCATGACGTGGCAGGTGGACGTGCCCATGATCGCGAGCATCTGCCCGGGTGCGACCGCGTCGGCCGCCGGGGCGCTGACGTGCGCGTCGACGTTGCCGACGGCGACGACGATGCCCTCCGGGAGACCGGTCCAGGCCGCGGCCTGCGCCGTGAGGACGCCGGCAGCGTCTCCGAGGCGGCCGATCGGGTGCGCGAGCTTGTCCCGGACGAACGATGCGAAGCCGGGGTCGAGGGCGGCGAGGAAGGCCTCGTCGGGGTAGGCGCCGTCCTGGAGGATCCCCTTGTATCCGGCGGAGCAGGCGTTGCGCACGTACCGGCCGCTGAGCTGCCACACGATCCAGTCGGCGGCCTCGACCCAGTGGTCCATCGCCGCGTAGACCTCGGGATCCTCCTCGAGGAGCTGGAGGGCCTTGGCGAACTCCCACTCCGAGCTGATCGCCCCGCCGTAGCGGGCGAGCCAGGGCGCGCCGGTCTCACGGGCGACCCGGTTGATCCGATCGGCCTGCTCCTGCGCGGCGTGGTGCCTCCACAGCTTCACATAGGCGTGCGGGCGGTCGGCGAAGGCGGGCAGCTCGTTCAGGGGCGTGCCGTCGGACGTGACGGGGATCATGGTGCACGCGGTGAAGTCCGTGGCGATGCCGATGACGCGGGAGGGGTCGGCCCCCGCGTCCGCGAGGGCGGCGGGGACGGCGATCCGCAGCACGTCGACGTAGTCCGCCGGGACCTGCAGCGCCCACTCCGGGGGCAGCCGCCGACCGTCCGCGGCATCCAGCCGCTCGCTCATCACGGCGTGCGCGTAGGGGTGCACCGCCGATCCGAGCTCGGCGCCGTCGCTCACCCGGACGACCACCGCGCGCCCGGAGAGGGTCCCGTAGTCGACGCCGATCGTGAGCGCGTCAGCGATGTCCGCCATCGATCGCCACCGTCCTTCCGGTCGAGGCGATCGTATCCACCCCGGGAACGGGTTCACAAACGGACGGCGCGCCGCGACCGGCGCTTCCGCGTTCCCCATGACGTATTGTTGGACGCAGTCCATTTACCTGCGCGGATCGAAGGAACAGCATGCTCGACATCCTCACGGCGGGCCTCTCCCCCGACACCGTCCCGTACCTGGACGGCTGGGAGCTCCAGCGCCGCATCCACGCGGAGGTCGTCGCCGGCACCCGCCCGGACACGCTCATCCTCCTCGAGCACGAGGCGGTCTACACCGCGGGCAAGCGCACGGAGGCGCACGAACGGCCGCAGGACGGCACCCCGGTGATCGATGTGGACCGGGGCGGCAAGATCACCTGGCACGGCCCGGGCCAGCTCGTCGGCTACCCGATCGTCCGCCTCCCCGCCCCTCTGGACGTGGTGGCCCACGTGCGACGCCTGGAGCGGGTGCTCATCGATCTGCTCCGCCCGCTCGGCGTCGACGGCTACCAGGTGGAGGGCCGCAGCGGCGTGTGGGTGCGCCGCCCCCTCTCCGAGGACAAGGTGGCCGCGATCGGCGTGCGCGTGCAGCAGGGCGTGACCATGCACGGCTTCGCGCTGAACTGCGACAACACCCTCGCCGGGTTCGGCGGGATCATCCCCTGCGGGATCACCGACGCGGGCGTCACGACGATCAGCGAGGTGGTCGGCGCCGACGTCTCCCCCGCCGATGTCGTCGACGCCGTCGCCGACGCCTTCCGCGCCGAGTACGCGGGTCTCGCCACGGAGGTCGCCGCGTGACCGCCGCCGCGCCCGAGGGCCGCAGGCTCCTGCGCCTGGAGATCCGCAACGCCCAGACGCCGATCGAGAAGAAGCCGGAGTGGATCAAGACCAAGGCCCGGATGGGCCCGGAGTACACCGCCCTGCAGGGGCTGGTGAAGGGCGAGGGCCTGCACACGGTGTGCCAGGAGGCGGGCTGCCCCAACATCTTCGAATGCTGGGAGGACCGGGAGGCGACCTTCCTCATCGGCGGCTCCCAGTGCACCCGCCGCTGCGACTTCTGCCAGATCGACACCGGCAAGCCCGCCGACTACGACACCGACGAGCCGCGCCGCGTGGCCGAGAGCGTCCGGCAGATGCAGCTGCGCTACGCGACGGTCACCTGCGTCGCCCGCGACGACCTCCCCGACGGGGGATCCTGGCTGAACGCCGAGACCGTGCGCCAGATCCACGCCCTCAACCCGAACACGGGGGTGGAGCTGCTCGCCACCGACTTCAACGGCGAGCCCGCGCTCCTCCAGGAGGTGTTCGACGCGCGCCCGGAGGTCTTCGCGCACAACGTCGAGACGGTGCCCCGCGTGTTCAAGCGCATCCGTCCCGCGTTCCGCTACGAGCGCTCGCTGGACGTCATCACCCAGGCGCGCCACGCCGGGCTCATCACCAAGTCGAACCTCATCCTCGGCATGGGCGAGGAGCCGGAGGAGGTCGTGCAGGCGCTGCAGGACCTGCACGACGCCGGGTGCGACATCATCACGATCACGCAGTACCTGCGCCCCTCCCCCCGTCACCTCCCGGTCGCGCGCTGGGTGACGCCCCAGGAGTTCGTGGGGTTCAAGGAGGAGGCCGAACGGATCGGCTTCCTCGGCGTGCTCGCCGGCCCCCTCGTGCGCTCCTCGTATCGCGCGGGGCGCCTGTGGGCGCAGTCGATGCAGGCCAAGGGCCGCCCGATCCCGGCGCACCTCGCCCACATCGCCGAGCAGGCCGAGCTCGGCTTCGCCCAGGCGGTCTAGGGGTCAGTCGGCGCTCATCACGGAGAGCACGCCGCCGTCCGAGCCGAGGTTCACCAGCAGCACCTCGTCGGTCGAGTCGGCGTCCAGGGCGTACTCCAGCACGGCGAAGGGGTCCGTCCCGCCGAGCTCGTCGGGAAGGATCGTCATGCTCACCAGCCGGAGGGAGCGGATCACGTCCACGGCGACATCGCCGCTGACGTCCACGAGGATGTCCTCCAGATCGTCGCCGTAGGCCTCCTGCTGCTGCAGGATGAACTCGGTCACCTCGCTGGCACGGTCGTCGACCTCCGCGAGCATCGCCCGGCGGGCGGTGTCGTCGACGTGCTCCAGACCGGAGATGAGAGCGGCGGCGACGTCCAGCGCATCGGTCGACACGTCGTCCTGATCGGGAGCGGTGAGGTCGACCATGACCGCCTGGTCTCCCAGCTCGACCGTCTCCGACCAGAAGAGTGCCCCGTCGGGGCCGCCGGAGAGCAGTCCGAAGTAGTCGTGTTCGATCGCCATAGGGCTATGAAACCAGGCTGAGGGCCCGTCCGGTAGACCCCCGCGGCGGGTTCCCCGGATCGCCCGGCGCGAGGGTTCGGGGATGAGCCCCGTGCACCTCAGGAGACCAGCGCGGCGGCGAACACGTGCGGGGTGAAACCGGTGAGGTCCTCGATCCCCTCACCTTGGCCGAGGAGCTTGACCGGGATGCCGGTCCGCTCCTGCACCGCCAGGACGAATCCGCCCTTGGCCGATCCGTCGAGCTTGGTCAGGACGAGGCCGGTGACGCCGGCGTGCTCCAGGAAGGCCTCCGCCTGCATCACTCCGTTCTGCCCCGTGGTGGCGTCCAGCACCAGCAGGACCTCGCTGATCGGCGCCTGCTTCTCGATCACCCGGCGGATCTTGGTGAGCTCGTCCATGAGGCCGCCCTTGGTGTGCAGGCGCCCCGCGGTGTCGACCAGGACGATCTCGGTGCCGGTGCGGATGGCGTGCTCGATGGTCTGATAGGCGACGGAGGCCGGATCCTGGCCCTCCTGCTGGGGACGGACGATCTCCGCGCCGCCGCGCTGGGCCCAGGTGGCGAGCTGATCGACGGCGGCGGCCCGGAAGGTGTCGGCGGCGCCCACCACGACCGAACGGCCGTACCCGCGGAGGAACCGGGCGAACTTGCCGATCGTGGTGGTCTTCCCCACGCCGTTGACCCCGACGACGAGCACCACGGCGGGACGCTCGCTGAGGTTCAGCGTGGTGTCGAAGCGGGCGAAGTGCTCCTCCAGGGTCTCGCGCAGCATGCGCTGGAGGTCCCGGGGATCGGTGGTGCGGAACTGCTCCACCTTGTCGCGCAGCTCCTCGACGATGCGCTCGGTGATGTCCGGGCCGAAGTCGGCGGTCAGCAGCGCCGTCTCCAGGTCCTCCCAGGTGCTCTCGTCGATCGTGGGCTTGACGAACATTCCGCGCAGCGCGCGACCGAGGGACCACTTCTCCGCCATGCCTCCAGCCTAGGCGAGCGCGGCGGCGGCGACCGCCGGGCGCGTGGGTTCCCGTCGGGCCCGCGGGATGGCGACTCCACGAGGCTGCGCTCTCGACGGGACCCCCGCGCCGGGCTCCGGCGAGCCGATCCTAGGCGGGCGGCGGCCCGTCCCCGCCGCGCGGGAGGACGATGGTCGCGGCGAGGCCGCCGAGATCGCTCGTGGACAGCTCGAGCCGCCCGTCGTGGAGACCCGCCTGCTGCTCGACCAGCGCGAGCCCGAGACCCGAGCCGCTCCCCTGCGCGTCGGAGCCGCGGACGAACCTCTCCGCGATCGTGCCACGGCGGCTCTCCGGGATTCCGGGCCCGTCGTCCGCGATGCGCACCCTCAGCTCCTCGTCCGCGGCCTCCAGATCGAGCCGCACGGTCCCCTCCGGCCGGCCGTGCCGGGCCGCGTTGTCCAGGAGGTTGTCGATCGCCAGGCCCAGTCCCGTGCGCCAGCCGGGAACGATCCCGGCCCCGCCGGGCAGGGCGTCGCGAAGGGCGAAGGAGACCGTCGGATGACGGCGCCGCGCGCGGACGATCGCATCGGCGGCGAGATCCAGGAGGTCGATCGGCTCGCGCGGCGGGAGCACCTCCGCGTCGCCGCGGGCGAGCATCTGCAGCCCGTCGAGGAGGCTCACCATCCGGCGGTGCTCGGCCGTCGCCGCCACGAGGATCTCGCCGCGCTGGTCCTCGGGCAGGCCGGGGTTGCGCCGGAGGGTGTCGAGATACGCCCCCAGGCTCGCCAGAGGGGTCCGGAGCTCGTGACCGGCGTCGGCCGTGAACCGCCGGGTCGCCTCCATCCCCCGCTGGATGCGCTCCAGCATGCCGTTGAGGGTGGTCGAGAGCTCGGCGACCTCCTGCGGGGAAGCGACCGCCGGGAGACGGTATGCGACGTCGCGCTCGGCCCGGATCGCGGAGGCGCCGGCGGTGAGCCGTTCCAGCGGCAGGAGCAGGAGGCGCGCGACGAGCCATCCCCCGATCACCGCGAGGATCGTCCCGAGCGCGGTGACGATCACGACGAGCCAGGTGTTGGCGGCCAGTCGCTGCTGGATCGGCTCGAGCCGCTGCAGGATCTGGAGACGGACCCCGTCGTCCGTGTCCCCGACGAGGGAGCGCCACTGCTCGCCGTCGACGAGCACCGTCGCGTACCCGGTCTCCGTCGGCACCGGTATCAGGGCCTCCACCGTCTCGCCCCGCTGGGCGACGACCTCGCCGTCGACGATGACGCGCGCCAGTGAATCGCTGCCGGCGAGGAGCTTCCTCGCAAGGACGTCGCTCCCGCCCTCCCTTCCGGACGGAGGAGGGTCGCCGAAATGGCTCCCGTCGTCCATCACCTTCGTCAGGCGCGAGCGGAGGGTATCGTCCAGCTCCGTCCGCGCGGACGCGTCCTGCTGGAGGACGATGATCAGCCCCGACATCGCGACGATGAGGAGGACCAGGACGGCGGCGCTCGCGGCGAGCTGCGCACGCAGGCTGCGCAGGATCCTCATGGCCGCAGCACGAATCCCATCCCGCGCACGGTGTGCAGCATCCGCGGCTCCCCTCCCGACTCGAGCTTGCGCCGGAGGTATCCGACGAACACGTCGACGACGTTGCTCTCAGCCTCCCACGTGTACCCCCAGACCTGCTCCAGGAGCTGGGTGCGGCTGAGGACCTGGTGCGGGTGGCGGGCGAACGCGACAGCCAGATCGAACTCCCGCGTGGTCACGCCGATGTCGCGGAGGCCGCGGCGAACGGACCTGTTCTCGAAGTCCACGGTCAGATCGCCCACGCGCAGGGCCTCCTCGTACTGGGCCCGGTGCAGCCGGACGAGGGCCTGCAGCCGCGCGGACAGCTCGCCCACGGAGAAGGGCTTGACGACATAGTCGTCGGCGCCCGCCGCCAGGCCCGCCACCCGGTCGTCGACCTCGTCCCGCGCCGAGAGGATGCAGACCGGCAGCGTGCGCCCGTCGGCCCGCAGGCGCCGGACGACGTCGATCCCGCCGATCCCCGGCAGGCCGATGTCCAGCAGCACGATGTCCGGAGCACGATCCTCGACCTCCCGCAGCGCGGTCTCGCCGTCGGCGGCCACCCGCACGGCGAACCCCTCCAGCCCGAGGGCACGGCTCAGCGCGCGGCGGACGCCGTCATCGTCGTCGACGATGAGGACCTCCGCGCCGCTCATCCCCGTCACCTCGCTCGACCGCCGTATGCTGCCCGACCGTTCGGAACCGTGCCGTCCCTCACCGCCGCACGGTACCCCTCCTCCCATTCTTCGACACCAGTCTGGACGTCCTCGCCCAGCTCGGCCAGGAGAAGGGCGCCCTCCCGCCCGGCCAGACGGAATCCCAGCCTGCGGGCCAGCGCGATCGAGGGGGCGTTCCTCCGGTCGATGACGGCGAGGATCAGCTTCGCCCGGAGCTCGGCGAACACCAGGTCGATCAGCGCCTGCGCGGCCTCCGCCGCGTACCCGTGCCCGGCGACGTCGGGCGAGATGATCCAGCCGATCTCCACGGTGCGGCTCTCCCGGTTGGCGATCCGCAGGTGCAGCGAGACGTCGCCGATGAGCGTGCCGTCGCGGTCGACGGCGAAGGCGAGGAAGTCGTCGGCCTTCTGCAGGCGGGTCTTCCGCATCCGCGTCCGCAGGTGCCTCCGCGACTCCCGTCGGTCGCGGAGCGGCCAGGGCAGATAGCGGACCACCGCGGGGTCGGACTGGATCCGATACCATGCCTCGGCGTCCGCGGGCCGGTGGGGACGAAGCGCGAGCCGTTCGGTGCGGATGACCCGTGACTCCAGCACCTCGTCTGCGGACACACGCGCACGCCGGGACGGCGTCAGGAAATGGGACATCACACGCTCTCCATTTCCCCTATCCTCCTCGCGCTTCTTGAGACGCGAATAAGAAAGGAGAGCGGGGTGCGGTCAGCCGGCGTGCTCCCGGGCGCGGTCGCCGACGCGCTGGCCGACGACGGCGGAGACACCGTCCTGGCGCATGGAGACGCCGTACAGGGCGTCGGCGATCTCCATCGTGCGCTTCTGATGGGTGATGATGAGCAGCTGGGACCCCGCGCGCAGCTTCTCGAAGACGCTGATGAGCCGGCCGAGGTTCGCGTCGTCCAGCGCCGCCTCGACCTCGTCGAGGATGTAGAACGGGCTCGGCCGCGCGGTGAAGATCGCGACCAGCAGGGCGACCGCCGCCAGGGACCTTTCGCCGCCGGAGAGCAGGGAGAGCCGCTCGATCTTCTTGCCGACCGGGCGCACCGCGACCTCGATGCCG
>JBEBWQ010000050.1:0-11819 GCA_040392075.1 Microbacterium sp. | reverse complement strand
CTCCTGACATCCTGCTTGCAAAGCAGGCGCTCTACCAACTGAGCTAAGGCCCCGAGGAGACGGGAGGTCTCCGATCGAACTCCCCGAGTTTATCAGGGGAAACAGCCGGGTCCCGTCCACGAGCACGTGGGGACGGGACCCGGCGGAGTGCGAGCGGGTGCTCAGTAGGCGGAGGCGGTCTGGCGCGGCCCGGTCAGGAGGTCCGGGTGGTGGATCTCGGCGACGTCGGGGTGCGAGCGCAGGCGCGACTTCAGCATGTTCTCGCCGTAGACGCCGGTGATGACGTTGCTCTCCTCCTGCTCCACGCCGCGGGCGCGGGCACGGTACTCCTCGGCGATGTCCAGCGCGGGGACCGTCGCGTCCAGGCGCGGGTTGAAGAAGAACGGGATCGAGATGCGCTCGCTGCCGAGCTTCGGGGCGATCACGCGGTGGTTGGTGGCGCGCAGGTAGCCGTCGGTGGCCCACTCCAGCAGTTCGCCGATGTTCACCACGAGAGCGCCGTTGGTGAGCGGCGGGATCTCATGCCACTCGCCCTGGTACTCGACCTCGAGGCCGCCGACGCCGGGCTCGATCCACAGCAGGGTGAGGAGACCGGCGTCCTTGTGGGCGCCGACGCCCTGACGGGACGGAGCGTCGTCGGGGACACCGGGGTACCGGGCGATCTTGGTGTGGTACGACGGGTTGTCGGCGAAGATCTCCAGCAGCGGCACGGGGTCGGCGCCGAGGGACTCGGCCCAGGCGGCGAGGAGCTTCCGGCCGATGCCGCTCAGGCGCTCCTGCCACTCCTCGATGATCGGCTCCAGCTCCGGCAGAGCGCTCGGCCACTGGTTGGGGCCCTCCAGGCGCAGGTAGGCGGGAGCGTCGGCATCCAGCTCCAGGGGCTCACGCCCCGGGCCGATGTCGACCTGCTCGCGCCAGTCGACCTTGCCCTGGGTGAACTCGCCGCCGATGCGGGCATAGCCGCGGAAGTACGGGGACTTCAGGTTCTCGATCTCGAGCTTGTCCTCATCGGGCAGCGCGAAGAAGTCGCGCGCGGCCTTCAGCAGGCGCGTCTGCAGCTCGTCGGGGATGCCGTGGCCGACGAGGGTGAAGAAGCCCACCTCGTGCGTGGCGCGGCGCAGCTCCTCGCGAAGACGAGCGGCGGCCTCCGGGCCCTGATCCAGGAGGGACAGGTCGATGACGGGAATGGGGGTGTTCGTGCTCATGCTCCGACGATACGTCGGCCACCGAGGGTCCTGCATCTCGTGTTTCGTCCGATGACGTGCGCGACGAGGTCCGCCGCAGCCGGCGGACCGCGCCGGCACCGCAGGATCTCGCGGTCGTGCGGCGATCCTCCGCGGCGGGATCCGCACGACCGCAGCCCGTCTCCGTGTCGCGACGCTGCCGTCCCCCAGCTCTGCCGCGTAGCCTGACGGGGTGACGTTCCCTCCGCTCTCCGGTGCCGCATCCACCGCCCCGTCCGTCCCGCCGTCCCTGATCTCACGGCTCCGGGCGGCTCTCCCCGCCGCGGCGGTCATCGAGGATGCCGCACTGCTCGCCGCGCACGGCACCGACGCCTCGCATGCCGACCCGCAGCTCTCCACCGGAACGGTCGCCGGTCCGCGGATCGCGACCGACCCGGCGGCCTCGGCCGTCGTGCTCGTCCGCCCGGAGAGCACCGCCGAGGTCGCCGCCGTGGTGCGCATCGCGAACGAGCTCGGGGTCCCGGTCGTCCCCCAGGGCGCGCGCTCCGGACTGGTGGGTGCCGCCGAGGCGATCCCCGGTGGCATCCTGCTGGACCTCACCGGCATGAACCGGATCCTGCGGGTCGACCGCGAGAATCGGATCGCCGTGGTCCAGCCCGGGGTGATCGTCGCCGACCTGCAACGGGCCGTGGCCGCCGAGGGCCTGTTCTACGCGCCGGACCCGGCATCGGCGGAGCTGGCCAGCATCGGCGGAACGATCGCCACGAACGCCGGCGGCATGCGCTGCATCAAGTACGGCGTCACCCGGGAAGCCGTGCGCAGCCTCGAGGTGGTCCTCGCCGACGGGGAGGTGGTGCGCACCCGCCCCGAGACGGTGAAGGCCGTCGCCGGACTCGACCTGACCGGTCTCGTCGTCGGCTCCGAGGGAACCCTGGCCGTGGTGACCGAGGCGACCCTCGCACTGCTGCCGGCGCCCGGTCCGAGCCGCGGAGTCGCCGGGAGCTTCCGGACCGCCGCCGAGGCGTTCGCCGCGGCCAGCGCACTGACCGCCGGACCCCGGCTGCCCTCCACGCTGGAGTTCCTGGACGCCGTCGCCCTGCGCGGCATCCGCCTCCTGCATCCGGAGCTGCCGATCCCCGCCGACGCCGATGCCTGGCTGCTGGCCGTCACCGACGAGCGCGATGGCGCCCTGGCCCAGGACGACCTCTCGACCTTCGAGCGCGTCTTCGCCGCGCACGGCGCCCTCGGCACCGAACGGGCCGAGGACCCCGCCGCGCTCGATGTGGTCTTCACCGCCCGCCGTGCGCTCAGCCCGGCCCTGCGCCTGGTCCGGGGCGGCGCCACCCACGGCGACCTGGCCGTGCCGCGCAGCGCGCTGCCGCAGGTGGCGCAGGAGTCGGCACGGCTGTGCGAACGTCTGGGCGTGGAGATCAGCCTGGCCGGCCACGTCGGCGACGGCAACCTGCACCCGACCGTCGTCTACGACCCCGCCGATCCCGCGGAGACCGCCGCCGCGCACGAGGCCGAATGCGAGCTCCTCGCCCTCGCCGCCCGGCTCGGCGGCACAATCGCCGGGGAGCACGGCGTCGGCACCCTCAAGCTCGGCGCCCTGGACGACGAGCTCGCACCGCGGGTCCGCGAGCTGCAGCGGGCGATCAAGACGGTGTTCGACCCGCGGGGCATCCTGAACCCGGGACGCAAGCTGTAGGGGCGGATGTCATCCCGCCCTTCCTCCTGATGCCCCGCGTCGGTCCACAGGGACATCCCCGGGAGCGACGACGACCCTCAGGACGGGCGTGATGACGGACCTGCACGGAGGCGGCGCGGGAGACCGCCGTGCCGGGCCGAGGAGATATACCCGGGCGAGCATGAATGCCGCAGGCCCCGTCCTCACCCCGGCGATCCTCCTCGCCTCGGCAGGCGCCGGCGCGGGGAACGCGACGACCGGGACGCGGAGAGCAGCCCAACGAAAGGGCCCGGCGACCGTGCAGGTCACCGGGCCCCGTGCGCGCGCCCTCAGCGCCGCCGGTAGCGGCGGGAGATCGCGGTGCCGATCATCTGCAGGCCCTGCACCAGGATGATGAGGGTGATGACCGTGATGATCATCGCGAAGCCGTCGTAGCGCTGGTAGCCGTAGGAGAGCGCCAGGTCGCCGATGCCGCCGGCTCCCACGGTGCCCGCCATCGCGGTCGCGTCGATGAGGCCCACGGTCGCGATCGTGATCGCGAGGATCAGCGAGCCGCGCGCCTCCGGCAGCAGGAACCGCCAGAAGATCTGCACCGGGGTCGCGCCCATCGCCCGCGCCGCCTCGATCACGCCCTGAGGGACCTCCAGCAGGGAGTTCTCCACGAGCCGGCCGATGTAGGGCGCGATCATCACGGTCAGCGGCACGATCGCCGCCCACACGCCGATGCTGGTGCCCACCAGCAGCCGGGTGAAGGGCAGGATCGCGACCAGCAGGATGATGAACGGCAGCGAACGGATGACGTTGACGACCGTGCCGAGGATGAGGTTCACCGGCCGGTTCGGCATGACACCGCCCTTGCGGGTGACGGCGAGCACGGTGCCGATGATGATGCCGAGGATCGAGCCGAACACGAGCGACACGCCCAGCATCTGCAGGGTCTCGACGACCGCGGTGAAGAACATCTCCGGGGTGACGAGGGTCCATCTGTCGCCGTTCACGCCACGACCTCCTCGAAGTGCGACACGCGCTCGGTGAGGAACGCGCGGGCGGTGGCGAGACGGTCGGCGTCGCCGGTCACCTTCACGATCATCTGCCCCACGGTGTGCTCCTGGATCTCCACCATGTCGGCGTGCAGCATGTTCACCTGCACCCCGATGTCGGTGATGAGGTCGGAGATGAGCGGCTGGGTGACCTGCGCGTCCAGCAGGAGCATGCGCCACAGGCCCTCGGTGCCGATGTGTCCCACCACCCGGTCCGGCAGGCCCTGCGGGACGATGGTGGTGACGAAGTCGCGGGTGATCTGCTCCTGCGGGCGGATGAACACGTCCAGCACCGTCCCCTGCTCGACCACCTCTCCCCCGGCCATGACGGCGACCTCGTCGGCGAGGTCCTTGATGACGTCCATCTCGTGCGTGACGACGAGGATCGTGGTGCCGTACTCGCGGTTGACGCTGCGCAGCAGCTCGATGATCTGCCCCGTGGTGGTGGGATCGAGGGCGCTGGTGGCCTCGTCCGAGAGCAGGATGCGCGGATTGCGCACGAGTGCGCGGGCGATGCCCACCCGCTGCTTCTGCCCGCCGGAGAGCTCACCGGCGAAGCTGTCCCCCTTGTCGGAGAGGCCCACGAAGTCGAGCGCCTCGTCCGCCCGCGCCCGTGCCTCCTTCGGTGCGACCCCGTCCAGGCGCAGCGGCATGGCGACGTTGTCACGCACCCGCACCGTCTCCAGCAGATTGAACTGCTGGAAGATCATCCCCGTGCGCTTCTGCGCCTGTCGCAGCGCCGTGCCGCGGAGTCCCCCGATGTCCACCCCATCCACGACCACCCGACCGGAGGTGGGCTTCTCCAGGCCGTTGACCATGCGGATCAGCGTGGACTTGCCCGCCCCGCTGTAGCCGATGACGCCGAAGATCGTGCCCGGCCTCACGTCCAGGGAAACGCCGCGGAGGGCCGCCGTGCTGGCGGCCCTCCCGGTGAAGGTCTTCGAGACGTCCTCGAAGACGATCCGTCCTTCCTCCGCGCCTGTCGGCGCCTCGGAGCGGCGTGCGCTGTCGGACGTGGAGGTCACTTGAACCATTCCGGCAGCTGGTAGCCGTCGTACTGCGCGTTCGAAGTGATGTACTCGATGAAGGCGTCGGACTTGTACGCCGCCTCGATCGCCTTCGCCCACGGCTCGTTCACGTCGGTGCTGCGGATGGTGACGACGTTCGAGAAGAAGACCGGCTGGTCCTCGAGCGCGAGCGCCGCGCTGTAGTCCAGCCCGCCGGAGACGATGAAGTTGCCCTGGATCGTGGCGAAGTCCACGTCCTGGAGGGCCGGAACCTGCTGGGCGTTCTCGATCGGGGTGATCTTCAGGTTGTGCGGGTTGGCGGTGATGATCTCCAGGCCCGCGGTGTTCGGGTCCTCGACGTCCTCGAAGTCGATCCAGCCGATGTCGCGCAGGATCAGCAGGCCGCGGTAGAGGTTGGCGGGCTGGTTCGGCACGGACACGGTGGAGCCGTCGGCCACCTCGGTCAGCGCCGACTTCTTGCCGCCGAACAGACCCATCCGGGGGGTCGGGATCTGCACGAGGCCGACGTTGTCGAGGCCCTCCTGCGCGTTGATGAACTCCATGTAGACCGGGTGCTGCATGATGTTGGCGTCGATCTCGCCCTGGGCGACCGCGACGTTGACGACGATGCCGTCGGTGAAGTCCTGGAAGTCGACGGTGAAGCCGTCCTCCTCGAGGATCGGCAGGATGCCGTTCTCGAACATCTCACGGTACGGGCCGGGGTTGAAGCCGATCCGGATCTCGGTCTGCTCCGCAGCGGCGGTGCCGCCGGTGCCTCCTTCGGTCTCCGCCGGCGCCGGCGAGCCGGACGAGCAGGCGGCGGTGCCGAGCAGAAGAGCGGCGGTTGCCGCCGCGAGCAGGGTCTTGCGGATGACGCTCATGGTGTCCCTCGTTTCGCTGTGACTGTCACGCCCTCCGGCTGCTGTGGTACGGGGGGCGCCCCGCCACAGTAACCGCGCGCCGGGAACGCCGCCGAACCGGTTCGTCACACTCGGCAACACGCGGTCGGGGACGAACGCGGAGCGTCGCCCCCCGGAGGCAGGGCGCCGGATCATCCGGCTACTCGACCCGGTGACCGTAGTCGCCGGTGTTCCCGCCCCGCTCCTGTGCGCGCAGACGAAGGTACTCCGCCCTGTTCTGCGCGCGCTGCTCCGGGGTCATCGCGCGTCGGTAGGCGAGCCACTTGGGCAGCTCGGTGAAGCCGATCACGAGACCCGCGATGCCGATCAGCACCAGCACGACGGGGAAGATGACCGCGCGCCCGCTGCCCAGCCCCATCAGGGGCAGCATGATCGCCCCGGGCACCACGAAGACCGCTCCCACGACGAACGCGATGGCGGGGTGAGTGGGCGGCCGGACCGGACGGCGCTGCTCGGAGGTCACGACGTCTCGGACACGAGGGCGATGATCGCCGCCGAGGCCTCGTCGGGCGTCACGACGCGGGTCTCGAGGTCGGGCGCCGGCCACCGCGCGTCCCCGGGGAAGATCACATCCTCCCCGAAGCGCCACTCGCCGCCGGAGACCGAGAGGAAGAGAGCCCGGCTGTGCTCCGCGCCCGCCGCCTTCACGATGACGTCGACGGTCTCCCGCGACGAGGCCAGCTGGCGCACCATCTGCTCGGCGCCCACCGCCAGGCCGGTCTCGCCGCCCAGGGGGAACACGTCGTAGCAGTCGCCGGGCGCCGGGCGCACCATGAAGCGCACCGACGGCGCCTCCAGGAGGAACACCGAGTCGGGTTCGCCGTCCACGATCGCGGTCAGGGCCACCCAGCGCTCGGCCGCGCCGAAGCCGTAACCGACGATCCTCGCGGAGGCGACGGGCGTCAGGGCCCCGTCCTCGTCGGCGAGCATCCCGCGCAGAGCCAGCGAGGACTGGCCGGCCGAGAAGGCGGCGTCCTCCGGCGAGGACGCCTCGGGGATGCCGACGAGCTCGCGCGCACGGCGCGCCGTCGCCTCCTCCCGCCCGGCCAGGAGGTAGGCAAGCTCCCAGATCGAGAAGCGCTGCGGAGCGGCGGTGGTCGTTGTCACAGGCGGAAACCCTTCTCCATGGATCAGAACCAACCGAAGATGTTGTCGTCGCCGATGAGATCCCATCCCAGGTCGAACAGGTCCCAGAAGAGCGATCCCGCCGCGATGAACGGCGAGGCCACGGTGAGCGGCGGGATCAGCGAGACGACCGAGGCCACATCGAGCACGTTGCCGATGATGTTGCGGGTGTTGCCCCACCAGTTGTCATTGTCCCACTCCAGGACGGTGTTCACACCACCGACGCCCGTGCCCACCCAGGGGATGACCTTGCCGCCGCGGCCCACGACCTTCGCGGAGTCGTGCACCCAGTCCGGGGCGGTCTTCCACCACTTGTCGGCGACCTCCAGCGCGCTGGTCCCGATGCCGACGACCGTGTCGACCCAGCTGATGACGCTCCACGCACCGCCGGCGACCGACCCCGCGTACTCCCACTCGGTGTCCCAGACGCTGAGGTGGCCGGGTTTGTTCGCCGTCGGACCCGGGGCGAACCAGCCCGCGTCCAGCGGCGTCAGCGAGTTCGACACGCTGTGCTGCTGCTGCGCCTCCTGCCGGAGCTTCTCGACGAGGTAGGCCAGCTGCGCCTGCGCGTTGGCCAGCTGGTTGGTCGCGGCCATCGCCATCGGGATGCTGGCTGGCGCGAGGATGACACTGCCCGGCACGAGCGCCATGGTCCCGAGGGAGACCGTGCGCGCCCATGCCACCGTGCTGCGGATGCCGTCGAGCTGCGCGGAGAGCGCGGCGATGTTGGCGGCGACCTGCAGTCCGAGGTCGGGGTTCATTCCCTGCTTTCCCACGATCCCCTCCTCACACCGCCACGACGACGAGTCCGTCGAGGAGCGAGGCCGCCGTCAGCAGTCGGCCGCGCACCTCCGACTCCCACTCGGCGAAGTACCGCTGCGCATCCGGGCCCTGCCACTGACCGCTGTCGCGAAGCTGGCTGATCTGCGCGTTGAGCTGCGCCTCCAGCACGCGCACGTTGATCGCGGCGCTCAGAAACATCCCTTTGGAGATCACCTCCTCAGGATCGCACGCCCCGGTGCCCGCACGCGATGGGGACAACTCCCCATTTCCCCGCTCACCGGCGACATCGCACAGCACTCCTCGCGATGCTCATTGCGTGGTGCGCAGCTCCCACGGCATCTTCTCCCCCGTCTGCCGGAAGGAGGCGCGCAGGCGCCGCCACCAGGGGATCCGCCGCGCATGATAGACCGCCCCGAACAGGCTCAGCCCGGCGGGCAGGAGCGCGAGCAGGGCGAGCGACACGGTCGCCGCGGGTTCGGTCATCCGCAACGGGCCCCAGGCGATCGCGACCGACAGCGCGGCGAAGCCCAGCGTCGCCGCGGCGAGCAGCACCGCGGTCAGCACCGGGTTCCGCCAGGGGGAGGGGGCCATCGCCAGCGAGACGCGGTCCGGCCAACGCGCGGCGGGATCGGCGATGCCCAGCTCCGCGGCACGATCGCGCACCCGGAAGACGTCGACGATGATCTGCCGCTCGTCCTCCCGGAAGCCGAGGAGCTCGATCGTGCCCGACCCGCGTCCCGGGTCGAGGTAACGGAAGCTCGCCGTGGACGCGTCGGCGAGAGTCGCTCCCCGCGCGTCGAGCACGCGCAGGGCCGCCTCGTACGCCTTGAAGCCGATCGCCTCGCGGGAGAGATCGCGCAGGTAGACCTCGCGCGCGGGAGCACCCGTCGCGTCCCGGAGCTGCGTGATGCGCAGGCCGCGTCCTCCGCTGATGATGTCGTCCGTCATGGTGACCCCTCGGCCCTCAGCCTATCCGGCGGCGCGTGACCGCGCGGTGACGGCAGAGAGCGGGCCCGGTCTGTGCCGACCGGGCCCGCTCTTTCACACTGTCGCCGTCAGGCGTTCCCTCACGCGCGCCGGCGGCGGGCGATCAGGAAGGTCACGGCGCCTCCCAGCAGGAGCGCGATGGCGCCTCCCACGAGGGGCAGGGTCGCCGCGGGGGAGCCGGTCTGGGCGAGCTCCTCGTCGTCGCCACCGGGCGGCGGCGGGGTCTGGCCACCGTCGTCCTCGGCGACCACCGAGAACGAGACGACGGAGTTCACGTCGGACGGAGTGCCCTCCGCGTCCTGGTACGCGGCCAGGGCGATGTACTTGCCGACGCCCAGAGGGCCGTCGAACTCGGAGGTGCTCCACTCGCCGTTCTCGTCCACCACGATCGGCGACTGGGTGGCCACCACGACGCCGTCCTTGGCGAACTCGAAGAAGATCTCCGCGCCGGGCTCACCGGTGCCCGAGACACGGGTCGGGGCGCTGCCCTCCACGAACTGCGCGCCGTCCGCGATCGAGGTGATCTCGACGGCGGCGGGCGGAACGGGGACCACGGTGAACGACGAGGTCACGGACGGCGACCTCTCGCCCCCGAGGGTCTGGAAGGCGGTCACGGTGTACGCGCCCTCGCCGAGGGAGGCGGGAACGCTCCAGCTGCCGTCGGCGGCGACCTCGACCGTGGCGGTGACGGCACCGCTGAGGGTGAGCGTCGCACCGGCGACGCCGGTTCCCCGGATGGTCTCGACCGGAGCCTCGACCGTCGAGCCGTCGGCGGGGCTCGTGATCGCGGGCGCCTCGACCGGGGCCGCGACGACCGAGAAGTCGAACGTCACGGTGTCCGAGTGGTTGAAGCTGCCCGCACGAGCCGTGAAGGACAGGGTGTAGTCGCCGGGCGTGGTGGGGGCGTTGACCGTCCAGCTCCCGTTCGAGACGGGGACGCCGTCGCCGGAGCCCTGGGCGAAGCTGTAGCTCACGGTCTCGGCGTTGGAGGGGGCGTCACCGCTGATGGCCTCGCCGGGGGCGAGCTCAGCACCCGAGGCGTGGCTCGTCACGGAGGGGTCGGCGATGTACAGCGCGATCTCGTAGTCCTCGGAGATCTGCTCGAGGCTGCTCACCAGGTGAGCGCCCCAGACGATCTCGGTGCCGTCGGTCAGCTGCGCCTCGGCGCTGGCGATGCCCACGGCGGTGCCGCCCTGGACGATGGCGCCGCCCGAGTCGCCGCCGTCGACGTTCATCTCGGCGCCGAAGCCGCGCACCCAGCGGATGTCGCTGGGGTCGTCCGGGTAGTCGTGGCCGTAGACCTGGAGCCAGCCGTCGAGGAAGAGGACCTCACCCGACTTGCTGCCGGTCGTGCGACCGCTGTGACGGACGTCGCCCTCGCCGACCACGCCGGCCGAGGTGACCCACGTGGTGTCGGAGGCCAGGTCGTCGGCCGTGGCGGCGCCGCCCCAGTTGGTCACCGCGGGCAGGAGGTCGAGGGCCGGGTTGATGTCCTCGATGATGGCGATGTCGATGGAGTTCGGGGCGTTCTCCGCGCCGGTGGAGTTGCCCGGGCCGCCGAACTGGTTGAATCCGAACGAGCCGAGACCGTACGTCGGGGTCTCCGGGCTGCCCGATCCGCCGCCGGGGGCGCCGGGCTGAGCGGACGGGAGCGTCAGCTCGACGTCCTCGATCGCTCCGTCGAGGGAGCAGTGGCCGGCCGTGACGATGGCCGGGTCGCCGGTGGAGTCCCAGGCGGCGAAACCGAGGGAGCAGTGCGCACCGTTGCTGTAGTCGGGAAGCCAGCCGAGGTAGCCGGCGCCGCCGACGACGTCGGTGTCGGCGATCAGCCGACCCGGGCCGGAGAGCTCGAGGTAGCGGTCGGCACCTTCGGAGGCGACGACGGCCTCGAGGGCCTGCTCGGCCTCGGCGCTCTCGACCGTGGAGGTCAGCAGGACGCGGTCGCCACCGGCGGCCGTGACCGAGCCGTACAGCTCGACGCCCTGGTCCTCCAGCAGTGCGGCGATCCGCTCGACATCGTCGAGGTCGATCTCGTCGATGAGCGGGGCTGCGGTCTCTTCGGTGGTCTCGACCGGCTGGGGGATCTCTTGCTCGGCGAACGCGGGGGTCGCTGCGAAGATAGTCCCGAAGCCGATCGCTAGTGCTGCGCCAAGCGCGAGCGGGCGACGTTTCGTCACTCTGGTTCCTCTCGGATTCACATATTTCAGTCGAATCCCTCCCCACAGGCGTCCCGCTCCCGTCGTGAAAGACGGGAGAAGACCGGAGTAAACCGGAACCGCACTGCCTCTTGGCGCTCAGCGCACCGCCCGTCAGCCTAGGTCGGATGTATCCGAGATGCAATCGGGCACCGACCCGCCGGAGGCGGGAACGCTGCCGTTCTCGCCGACCCGGGCCACCGGATCGCCGGTCCGCCCGGTGTGCACGGAACACTCAGCACCCGTGGTTAGCATCCCTGTCATGAAGAACGAGAGCAACAGGAATGGTCGCAGGACGACAGCATTCGCGGGTGCTCTGGGTGCAGGGCTTCTCGCGGTGCTCCTCACCGCCTGCGGCGCCGGTACCGGCAGTGTCGGCGACGGACAGAACGGCGGCGGATCCGCCCCGGGAACGGAGGCCCCCGTGGAAGAGAATCCCGAGCTCCAGGCGCGTCTTCTCGGGGCGTGGAGCTCCGACGATGCGGGAAATCCGCACCTCCGATTCGCAGAGGACGGCCGCGTCAGCGGGAGCGACGGGTGCAACAGCCTGGGCGGCGAGTACACGGTCGACGGCGACACCGTGACGGTGAAGCGCGCCGCCTCGACCCTGATGGCGTGCCCCGGTGTGGACGATTGGCTGCGAGGCGTGAAGACGGTCTCCCTCGACGGCGACACGATGACCGTCCGGGACAAGAACGGCGACGAGCTCGGACAGCTGCACCGCGACGCGGAAAGCTGATCCGGAGCGGTTCGCTCATCGGACTATCGGTCTCGAGGACGCCATTCCGCCCCCGGGACGGAGGAAGGGCAAGCGAGGAATCGCTTGCCCTTCCTGTTTCGGTGGGGCTACCAGGACTTGAACCTGGGACCTCTTCATTATCAGTGAAGCGC
>JBEBWQ010000049.1:0-11921 GCA_040392075.1 Microbacterium sp. | reverse complement strand
CGCCGAGGCGCTGCAGTGGGTCGTGAAGGAGATGGACATGCGGTACGACGACCTGGCGTCGTTCGGCTACCGCCACATCGACGACTTCAACCGCGCCGTCGTCGCGGGGGAGATCGAGCCTCCGGCGGGCAGCCAGCGGGTGCTCAAGCCCTACCCCTACCTCCTGGTGGTGGTGGACGAGCTCGCAGACCTGATGATGGTCGCTCCGCGCGACGTCGAGGACTCGATCGTCCGGATCACCCAGCTCGCCCGGGCGTCCGGTATCCACCTCGTGCTCGCCACCCAGCGCCCCAGCGTCGACGTGGTCACCGGGCTCATCAAGGCGAACGTGCCCTCGCGTCTCGCCTTCGCGGTCACCAGCGTCACCGACAGCCGCGTGATCCTGGATCAGCCGGGAGCCGACCGCCTGATCGGCCAGGGCGACGGCCTCTTCCTGCCCATGGGCGCCTCCAAAGCGCTGCGCGTGCAGGGGGCGTGGGTGAGCGAGGAGGAGATCGAGCGGGTCGTCAGCCACGTCACGGCGCAGGCCCGCCCGGAGTACCGCGCCGATGTGCAGCAGGCGGCCGAGAAGAAGGAGGTCGACGCCGACATCGGGGACGACCTGGAGCTTCTCCTCGCGGCCGCCGAGCTCGTCGTCTCCACGCAGTTCGGCTCCACCTCGATGCTGCAGCGCAAGCTCCGCGTCGGCTTCGCCAAGGCCGGGCGCCTCATGGACCTGCTGGAGTCCCGCGAGATCGTCGGCCCCTCCGAGGGCTCCAAGGCTCGCGACGTGCTGGTGACCGCCGAGCAGCTGCCGGGCGTGATGGCCCGTCTGCGCGGGGAGGACGTCCCGGCGGACGTGATCGATCCGGTCGAGGCGCAGTTCGAGGGCCTCCCGGTCGTGGAGAGCGAGGACGACGGCGACGAGGACGCCTGGGGCCTCACGGGGAGGGACTGATGGCGATTCCCCGTCAGCTGCCCAACGTCATCACCGTGGTGCGCATCTTCTGCGCGCCGGTCGTGCTGTGGCTGCTCCTAGCCGCGGGGGTCGAGGGCGAGACGAGCATCGGCCTCCGCTGGGCCGCGGCGATCCTGTTCATCGTCGCGATCGCGACGGACGGCATCGACGGGCATCTGGCCCGGAAGCACGACCTCGTCAGCAACGCCGGAAAGCTCCTCGACCCGATCGCGGACAAGGCGCTCACCGGGGTGGCCTTCGTCGGCCTGTCCATCCTCGGCGAGCTGCCGTGGTGGATCACGATCGTGGTCCTCGTGCGCGAGATCGGCATCACGGTCTACCGGTTGATGGTGGCGAGCAACCATGTCGTCGCCGCGGCGTGGATGGGCAAGCTCAAGACCGTGGCGCAGGGCGTGGCGCTGTCGCTGGCGCTGCTGCCGCTCGCCGCCCTCGTGGGCGACTGGGTGCTCTGGGTGAACGGCGTCACGATGACGATCGCGGTCGTGCTCACCGTGGCCAGCGGCATCGACTTCGTGATCGCCGAGGTCCGCGGAGCGCGCCGGGCCCGCCGCGGAGGAGAATCGGACCCCGCATGACCGTTCCCGCGGGGAAGGCCGTCGATCCTCTCGGGGAAGCGCTCGTTGCCGCGCTGACGAGCAGGGGATGGCACGTCGGAGTGGCGGAGTCGCTCACCGGCGGCGCACTCGCCTCCGCACTGATCACGGTCCCGGGGGCCTCGGCGACGATGCGCGGCGGAGTCGTCGCCTACGCGACGCCGATCAAGCACACGCTCCTGGGCGTCGACGCCGACCTGCTCGCGGCGCACGGCGCGGTGCACCCGGAGGTCGCCCGCCAGATGGCCGAAGGCGTGCGGCGGGCGATGGCCATCGAGGGGGAGCCGGCCCAGCTCGGCCTGGCGACGACCGGCATCGCCGGTCCCGATTCACCCGACGGGCAGCCGGTCGGGACCGTGCATATCGGCATCGCCACGCCGCAGGGCACGGACAGCAGGGCGTTCCTCTTCGCCGGCGATCGGGCGGCGATCCGTGCTGCAGCGGTGGAGGCCGCGTTGTCCGAGGCGCTGCGGGCGCTGGAGGACCTCTGAGGCGGTGCGGCGGAATCACCGGAATCCGGGCTGTGTGGGAATAATGCCGAGGGCGGAAAAGTTGAGTCTCTTGTGCTCAAGAAGATGATGACATTCTCGGAGAAAGCACAGCCGGAAAGGATAGATTTGTCGCAACAGGTTCGGATTAGACTGACCACCATCGACCGGGCGCAGGTCCGGTTCACCGAGAGGAGGGCCCGATGATTCTCGTTCGACAGGAGATCGGCGATGTGCTGCGGGACCTCCGGCAGCAGAAGGGGCGCACGCTCCGCCAGGTGGCGGGCAAGGCTTCGGTCGCCCTCGGATATCTCAGTGAGGTGGAGCGCGGCCAGAAGGAGGCCTCGAGCGAGATCCTCGCGTCGGTGGCCGAGGCGCTGGACGTCCCGATCTCGACCATCATGCGCGAGGTCGGCGACCGGATCGCCGTGCTTGAAGGCCTGCAGACGTTCCCCGACGTGGTTCCCGACGAGCTTCTGGCCTCCGTCGAGCCCGAGCTCTCGCTGCGCTGAGGCGCGGCGCCAGGTCGATCCGGTGCGCCGCAGCGAGTTCCTCCGAGCCGTCGAGGACGAGTTCGGACCGCGGGGCTCGGCCCTGATCCACGATCTCGTGCTGAGCGGATTCGGCGATCGCACGGCCGCTCAGGCGCTCGACGCGGGAGAGCCGCCGCGGGAGATCTGGCTGGCGCTGTGCGCGGAGACCGACGTTCCGCTGAGCCGTCGACACGGCGTGGGCCGTCTGGAGCCGAAGAAGCGCTGATCGTCGTCCCGCGGCTCGGCGTGTCTTCGAAGATGTGTTCGATTGCGGCGTAGTGTTCTGCACAGATGGTGACGGCACCGAGTTCTCCACCGTTCGCGGAGGCCCTCGATCCCCTGTCGGAGGTCACGCGTAGCGTGAGAACACGTCCCGGCACCACATGCCTTGTCGAGAACGACTCCCTGCGGGGGAGGCGTGACGACAGTCTGCAGGCGACCGACATCGAGCACTGAAGGAGCACAACATGCCATCACCCGCCGACCGCGAGAAGGCCCTGGAATCGGCCCTCGCCCAGATCGACCGTCAGTTCGGCAAGGGATCGGTCATGCGCCTGGGCAGCGACGACCGTGCCCCCATCGCGACCATCCCCACCGGCTCCATCGCGCTCGATGTCGCCCTCGGCATCGGGGGGCTGCCGCGCGGCCGCATCGTCGAGATCTACGGTCCGGAATCGTCGGGCAAGACGACCCTGACCCTGCACGCGATCGCCAACGCGCAGCGCGCGGGCGGCATCGCCGCCTTCATCGACGCGGAGCACGCCCTCGACCCGGAGTACGCCAAGAAGCTCGGCGTCGACATCGACCAGCTCCTCGTCTCCCAGCCCGACACCGGTGAGCAGGCGCTGGAGATCGCGGACATGCTGATCCGCTCGGGAGCGATCGATCTCGTCGTCATCGACTCGGTCGCCGCCCTCGTTCCCGAGGCGGAGATCAAGGGCGAGATGGGTGACTCGCACGTGGGCCTGCAGGCGCGCCTCATGTCGCAGGCGCTGCGCAAGCTCACCGGCGGGCTCAACCAGACCAACACCACGATGATCTTCATCAACCAGCTGCGCGAGAAGATCGGCGTCTTCTTCGGCTCGCCCGAGACCACCGCCGGCGGCAAGGCGCTGAAGTTCTACGCCTCCGTCCGCCTGGACATCCGCCGCATCGAGACGCTGAAGGACGGCACCGACGCGGTCGGAAACCGCACGCGCGTCAAGGTCGTCAAGAACAAGATGGCGCCGCCGTTCAAGCAGGCCGAGTTCGACATCCTGTACGGCGTCGGGATCTCGCGCGAGGGCAGCCTCATCGACTTCGGTGTGGAGCACGGCATCGTGAAGAAGTCCGGCTCCTGGTACACCTATGACGGCGATCAGCTGGGTCAGGGCAAGGAGAACGCCCGGAACTTCCTCATCGAGAACGCCGACATCGCCCTCGCCATCGAGAGTCAGATCAAGCAGAAGCTCGGGATCGGTGCCCAGGCGGAGACAGCGGGGATGGCGGAGGTCGCCTCCATCGACGAGTTCGCGCAGAAGCGCCCGGCCTGAGCATGACCGGCCGACACGGGGGCGAGGAGCACCTCGCCCCCGTCATCCCGCTTTTCGGCTCGTCGGGGCGCATGCGCCCGTCCGGAGCGGACGAGTCCGAGGTGGGTCCGCCCTCGACGGAACACTCGGAGAAGGACCGACCTGCGGGCGAGAGGGTCGTCTCCTTCCGGACGACCGGTTCCTCCCCGCCCCCTGCATCGGCGGAGGACGCTCCCTCCCGGATGACGAGGGACGCCGCCCGCTTCGGTGCCGCGGCAGCCGGAGCGGCGGGCCGGGGGGACAGCGTCTTCGGCCCCGTGGAGATGCGCCGGCGGCGGGAGGCGGAGGCTGCGGAGCGCGCGGCGGCGCAGGACATCCAGCCGGACCCCGACGATATCGACGGCGTCGCCGAGCGAGCACTCGTGCGCCGACTGCGCTCGAAGCAGCTCTCGGTGCGGGAGGCGCGCAGCGTGCTGGTCGAGCAGGGGATGCGCCCCGAGCGCATCGAGGAGCTGCTGGACGACTTCTGCCGCCGGCTCTACCTCGATGACCGATCCCTCGCCGGACACCTGGCGCGCTCCGCCTCGGAGCGGAAGGGCCAGGGGAGGATGATGCTCGCCCGGACCCTGTCCCAGCGCGGCATCCCGCGGGAGATCGTCGACGAGGTGCTCGCCGGTCTCGATCAGGACGAGGACGAGCTGGCGCTGACCTTCGCCCGCTCCCGCGCCGGTGCGCTGCGAGGACTCGACGGCGAGACCGCGCTGCGCCGGCTGCTCGGTCAGCTGGCCCGCCGGGGGTTCGGTGGAGGAACCGGTATGACCGCGGCCCGTACGGCCCTCACGGAGGAGGGCGTGCTCGGCGGTCGGCCGCGGGGCTTCCGTCCGGGCGAGGGCGGCGGGGTGCGCTTCGAGGAATCGGACTGACCCCGCGGCGCCGGTCCGGTCCCGGAAGAAGCGGTCGTTCCCGCGGGCAGGAAGCCGTCGACGGGAGTGATCCCCACGGGGGTCCGGGGCCTCGCCGGCCCCGCCCGTCCTCGGGTCGGTGTGCGCACGGGTGACCGCGTCGTCCATTCTGTACCCGGACCGTCCATCCGGTACCCGGACCATGGCGGCGTCGCGTCGGCGCGCCTGCGCCGGCACTGTCGTCCCCCGGCGACGTCTTTCGCCCCTCCGTGCCCCGGACCGTCTTCAGACGTCCGGATCGCGAGCGGCGGATCCGGGGAGATCACCGATCGAGAGAGGGTCGTGCGGATCTGTCACACTCGGGCTCCGGCGTCCGACAGATCCGATGACGACGAAACCCTGGGCGGACACGGATGTGCCACCCCGACTCGAGGAGGATCGATGACCCGTATCGACATCGGACGGACGAACAGGCTGGGCTACGCGGCCGTGATCGGCATGGAGGCGTACGCCCGCAAGAGTGTCGACCGAGAGCTGTTCGAGCTCCTCAAGCTCCGCGCGTCGATCGTGAACGGCTGCGGATTCTGCATCGACATGCACGCCGCGGCGGGAGCCAAGCACGGCATCCCGCAGCGCAAGCTCCATGCGGTCGCCGGCTGGCAGCATGCAGGATCCCTCTTCGACGATCGGGAGCGGGCCGTGCTCGCGCTCACGGACGCGATCACCCTGCTCGGGCCTGACACCGTCACCGACGAGATCTGGGATGACGCGGCCCGCTTCTTCCATGCGGGCGAGATGGGCGCCCTCGTCCTGGCGATCGCGACGATCAACGTGTGGAACCGCATCGCGATCAGCACGCGGATGGAGCCCCCTGCGGCCGGCCCCGCGCGGGAGTCGGACACGGGCGGCGCATGACGGATACCGTGGAGGGATGACGACGTCGACACCCGCGGCCCTGGCCTGGCGGGACGAGAGGGATCGGCTCCTCGGCATCGCCTATCGGATGCTCGGGGACTTCGGGCACGCCGAGGACGTCGTCTCGGAGGTGGCGATCGATGCGGTGCGCTTCGAGCGGGAGTCCCCCGAACGGGGCGCGCGCTCTTGGCCGGCGTGGCTGACGACCGTGTGCGTGCGCCGTTCGATCGACCGGGTGCGGCAGCTGGTCGCCGTCCGCGAGGAGTACCCCGGACCCTGGCTGCCGGAGCCGGTCGCCGTCGATTCGCTCCCCGACGAGACCGTCGCCAACCGGGAGATGCTCTCGCTCGCCCTACTGCACCTCGCCGAGCAGCTGCCGCCCGAGGCACGGGCGGCCCTCGTCCTGCACCGTGCCTTCGGACTGTCCGCGCGGGAGATCGGCGCGATCCTGGAGCGCACGCCGGCGGCCGTCCGGCAGATGGTCTCGCGGGCCGAGCGCCGTCTCTCCATCGATCCGGACGCCGCCGCGCCCCGTCCGGCCGACCGGGCCGCCCTCGGCCGGCTCGTCGCCGCGATCGAGGACGGCGACGTCGATACCGTGGTCGGCTTGCTCGACCGTGATGCGGTCCTCTGGTCCGACGGAGGCGGGAAGGTCCGGAGCGCGCTGAACCCGATCTTCGGCGCGGAGCACATCGTCCGGTTCCTCGTCGGGATCATGGCGGGCGCCGCCGCGTCGGGGGAGGCATTCCGCCTCGTCCCCCTCGAGGTCAACGGCGATCCCGCACTGGCCTTTCTGCGCCCCGGGCGCCGCGACGTCGTCTGCCCGGAGTTCGGCCCGGACGGGCGCATCCGGGGGATCCGTCAGGTGTCCAACCCCGAGAAGCTCACCCGGGTGGACACCCCTCTCCGGGCGTGACCGCGGGTCCCGTCCGGGATACCCAGGGGCATTGCAGATGCCGGCGTCCCGAGGGAGACTGAGCGTGCACGTCTTCCGATCGCACTCCGCGCCGGGTTCCGACACCGGCGCCTCACCGGCAAGGGAGCATCATGGCGAACCTCAACCCCTATCTGGCCTTCCACGACAACGCGCGCGCCGCGATGGAGTTCTATCAGCAGGCCCTGGGCGGCGACCTCGACATCTCGACGTTCGGCGAGATGCCCGAGATGGGCTATGAGCCGAGCGAGGCCCACCTCGTCATGCACGCGCAGCTGACGACCCCCGACGGCCTCGTGCTGATGGCGTCCGACACGCCGGCGAGCATGGACTACGTCCGGCCGCAGGGCTTCTCGGTATCGCTCAGCGGCACCGACGCAGACATGCTGCGCCAGGCCTGGGACCGCCTCAGCGACGGCGGAAACGTGACGATGCCGTTCGAGCCCGCCCCCTGGGGCGGCCTGTTCGGCATGTTCACCGATCGTTTCGGGATCGACTGGATGATCGCCGCCGGTGAAGGCTGGGACTGAGAGAACGGGCGGCGAGCCGTCGGCGACCGGCAGGAGGTGATCCGGATGCGGTATCTGCTGAGCGTGATCCATGATGGCCGCGATCTCGCGACGGCGGAGGAGATGGCGGCCATCGACGTCTTCAACGACCGTCTCCAGGCCGAGGGGCGGTGGATCTTCGCCTGCGGTCTCGGGTTCCCCGAAACGGCCACCGTGATCGACAACCGCGGTGATGAGAAGCTGGTCGCCGAGGGCCCCTTCGTCGCGTCGAAGGACTATCTCGCGGGCTTCTGGATCATCGAGGTCCCGGACGGCGAGACCGCGCGGACGCTCGCCGCCGAGGGATCGAAGGCGTGCAACCGCAGGGTCGAGGTGCGACCGCTGCTGTGAGCACGGGTACCGGACGGCCGGCAGTGCGGTGATGAACAGGACGGCGTCGCCGAGGTCGCTCGTGCCGGCGATCCGGACCTGCAGGCTGCCGAGCGCGCGCCGCTCTGAGGCGAGGAAAGGAGACAGGGGGTAAGGACACGGGAACGGGTGGCACACCCCTGTCCAGAGATCGTTCCCGGTGAGGTGAAGAGCCCGTTCGCGGGTACTTTGACCGGTGCGGTGCCCGTCTCTCCGTCATCGTCCCGCGAGGTCGGAGTCCCACGATGCGAACCGCCGCGAGGTCGCGATCACTCCGCGAGGAGGAGGAAGACGTCCTCGACGAAGCCGAACAGCTCCGCCTGCGCGGCGGGGGAGATCGCCGTGTCGTCCGAGGAGAGCACGACGACCGTCAGCTCCGCCCCGTCCGCACGCTCGGCGTGCCAGGAGCCCGTGAGCACGCCGATGTTCGAACCGCCCTTGAACGCGATGCTCGGCCACACCGCGGGATCGATCCGCACGCCGGGGTTGAGGGTCAGCGCGTCCGCGATGACGGCATCCGCCGCGCCGCGCTGCTGCAGCCCGTCGTGGGCCGCGGCGATGTCGGTGGCGCTCGCGAACCACTCCAGACCGCTCTGCCAGCGCACGGTGTCGTCGACGTCCGCGGCGGAGACGTCGAAGGGGCGCGCGGCGAGCTCGGCGAGCACCGCGCGGCGCGCGGTCTCGTCCCCGGCCTCCCAGCGGGCGAGGAGGTCGTCGTGGCCGCCCCACTCCAGCGCGAACATCTCGCGGGTGGTCAGGAAGGGGCGCAGCAGCGCCGGATCGTGATGGCCCATGGCGGCCACGGCCGTCTCGACGGCGTCGCGGCCGACGAGGGCGATCAGCATGTCGGTCGCGGTGTTGTCGCTGATCGAGATCATCAGCTGCGCCGCCTCGCGCACGGTCACCGCGGTCCCCGCGGGCGCGTCCTGCAGCTGGCCGGAGGGGAGGCTGCGCACCTCGTCGGTCACGGTCAGAGCGTCCTCCCAGGACACGGAGCCCGCGGCGACGGAATCGGCGACGGCGCCCAGCACGTAGAGCTTGAAGATCGAGCCCAGAGGTGCGACGGCATCCGGACCGGCCTCGAGCAGCGGTACGCCGTCGAGTGCGACGAGGACGTGCGTCTCACCGGGGAGCGCGGCCAGGCGTTGCTCCACCTCGTCGAGCGAGGCCGCCGGCGTGTGCGGGGGAGCGGCGGGGGACAGGAGGAGCCCGGTGATGAGCTGCTGCTCGTCGACGACGATCGACAGGTCGAAGGGGTCGCCGAGGGCGCCGGCGATGGTGGTCACCGATTCGCGGTCGGTCCCGCGGTAGTCCGTGGCGACCAGGGGCCGGGCGGGCCGGATCTGCGTGTTGATGATCTGCGCGACCTCTTCCGCGCTCACGTCCGCGGTGAAGTCCGCGTGCAGCCGCGGGGCCCAGTCGGCGGGGTCGGAGTCGTCTTCCGCATTCATCTCGTCGAGCACCCATCGGGTCACCTCGCCCACGGCTGTCGCGGGGATCTCCACGGCATCCGCACCTGAGGGCGCGTGGACGGGCGGCGCGGTGCACGCGGCCAGCAGCAGGGCAAGGCCCGCGGCCGCGGTGGCGAGGAGGGAGCGCTTCGGCATCACAGGGGTCACATCGCTTTCGTATGGGTTCGACTCTCGATTTCGTCACGAGTCTCGGTCTCGTCACGAGGCCGCCACCGGGCCTCTCGACGCGTGTGCGGTCCGGAGCCGGGTGGATCGGTCGCCGGGCTCACAGACCGCCTCTCGACGATCTCCGGACGCCTCGGGACCTCCAGGCTACGAGGTCCCGAGGCGAGCGGACCTCCCCCGTGAGGAGGAGATTCGCAGGGAGATGGGCTACCGGGCCTCGGCTTCCCCCCGGTCCTGAGCGTTCCCGTCCATCCAGATGCTTGTCGACGCGGATCTCCCTCAGGATGGGCGGGAACCCTCAGGATGGACCGATGATGCGCGGCATGAGCCCGCGGGCGGGCGCCGCTCGTAGAATGGAGGCACCATGACTACCCCCCTGAGCGAGCCGACGATCATCGCCCCCTCGCCCGCCGCGCTGGGCGCGGACGGGCAGCGGCGTTCCTACGAGGTGCGCACCTTCGGCTGCCAGATGAACGTGCACGACTCCGAGCGTCTCTCCGGCTCCCTGGAGAGCGCCGGCTACGTGCCGGTCGCCCCGGGCGGCGAGGCCGACATCGTCATCATCAACACCTGTGCGGTGCGCGACAACGCCGCCGGCAAGCTCTACGGCACCCTCGGCCATCTGAAGTCGCGCAAGGACCGGCACGCGGGCATGCAGATCGCCGTCGGCGGCTGCCTCGCCCAGATGGACAAGCAGGTCGTGCTCGAGCGGGCGCCCTGGGTCGATGTCGTCTTCGGCACCCACAACATGGGGTCGCTGCCGAGCCTCCTGGAGCGCGCGCGGCACAACGGCGAGGCCGAGATGGAGATCCTGGAGTCGCTGGAGGTCTTCCCCTCGACCCTGCCGACGAAGCGGGACTCCGCGCACAGCGGCTGGGTGTCGATCTCGGTGGGCTGCAACAACACCTGCACCTTCTGCATCGTCCCCGCCCTGCGCGGCAAGGAGAAGGACCGTCGTCCCGGCGACATCCTCAGCGAGATCCGCCTCCTCGTCGACGACGGGGCGATCGAGGTCACCCTCCTCGGCCAGAACGTCAACTCCTACGGGGTCGAGTTCGGCGACCGGCAGGCCTTCGGCAAGCTGCTGCGCGCTGCCGGGCAGATCGAGGGACTCGAGCGCATCCGCTTCACCAGCCCGCACCCGGCGGCCTTCACCGACGACGTGATCGACGCGATGGCGGAGACCCCGGCCGTCATGCCGCAGCTGCACATGCCGCTGCAGTCCGGCAGCGATCGGATCCTCAAGGCGATGCGCCGCTCCTACCGCAGCGAGCGGTTCCTCGGCATCCTCGACCGGGTGCGCGCACGGATCCCGCACGCGGCGATCTCCACGGACATCATCGTCGGCTTCCCCGGTGAGACCGAGGAGGACTTCCAGGAGACGCTCCGCGTCGTCGAGCAGGCCCGCTTCGCCAGCGCGTTCACCTTCCAGTACTCGATCCGGGAGGGGACGCCCGCGGCGACCATGGCCGACCAGGTGCCGAAGGAGGTCGTGCAGGAGCGCTACGACCGCCTGATCGCCCTGCAGGAGCGCATCTCGCTGGAGGAGAACCGGAAGCAGGTCGGTCGCGAGGTCGAGGTGCTCGTCTCCGTCGGCGAGGGCAAGAAGGACGCCGAGACCCACCGTCTCACCGGGCGCGCCGAGGACAACCGGCTCGTGCACTTCGAGGCGCCCGCGGGATCCGAGCTCCCGCGTCCGGGCGACGTCGTCACCGTGACGATCACGCACGCGGCTCCGTTCCACCTGCTGGCCGACGATCCGAGCGGTGCGCCGCTGCGCATCCGCCGCACGCGGGGCGGGGACGCCTGGGACCGCGCCCAGGCCGAGTCCTGTGCGCTCCCCGCGCCCGCCGGCGACGGCGGTCCGCGGCCGGTGTCGCTGGGCCTGCCCGTGCTGCGCGTCGGTGACTGAGGTGCGCGTCCCCCGATCGCCCGGCATGCCGGGGCGGTCGCCCGGTGCGGTGCGCCCGCCGGCCTGTCCCTCGGAGACGGGCGCCGACCTCCGAGGGCTCCCCGCAGAGCATCTGAGACCCCTCACCGGAGGACGGGCGCGGGAGCGGTCGTGAACGTCCCCGAAGCTCCTGTCCTCTGGGCCATCGTCGGCGCCACCGGCACCGGCAAGAGCGACCTCGCGCTCGATCTCGCGGAGTCCCTGCGCGCGCAGGGCAACCCCGCGGAGATCGTCAACGCCGACGCGATGCAGCTCTACCGCGGGATGGACATCGGCACGGCCAAGGTCCCGGTGCCCGCCCGGCGGGGGATCCCGCACCATCTCCTGGACGTGCGCGAGGTCACCGAGGACGCGGCGGTCGCCTGGTATCAGCCGCTCGCCCGCGAGGCGATCGCCGGCATCCACGCCCGTGGCGGCGACGCGATCCTCGTCGGCGGCTCGGGCCTGTACGTGTCGAGCGTGATCTTCGACTTCCGCTTCCCGCCGCGCGACGACGCCATGCGCGCCCGTCTGGATCAGGAGCTCGAGGATCACGGCGTCGCCGCCCTGTTCGAGCGCCTGCGCGCCCGGGATCCGCGGACG
>JBEBWQ010000048.1:0-12555 GCA_040392075.1 Microbacterium sp. | reverse complement strand
TCAGCGCGTCATTCTGCGATCGTCAGGGGGCGAGGCGCGTCGGGCCGCGGAAGAGATAGGTGACCTCGCGGATGGACTGCTCGCCGAGCAGCAGCATGAGGAGCCGGGCGAGGCCCATGCCGAAGCCGCCGTGCGGCGGGGTGCCATAGCGGAAGAAGTCGAGGTAGAAGTCGAGGTGCTCGGGGTCCAGGCCCTTCTCCCTCGCCTGCTCGATGAGGACGTCCACGCGGTGCTCGCGCTGCGCGCCCGTGGTGATCTCCACGCCCTTGTACAGCAGGTCGTAGGACTTCGTGAGCCCGGTCTCCGGGTCGCGCATGTGGTAGAACGCGCGGATCTCCGGGTGGTAGTCGGTGATGAAGACGAAGTCGTGTCCGAGGGCCTCGGCCACGTGCGCGGCGATCTGGCGCTCGCCCTCGGGGTCGAGGTCGCCGTCGGTCCGGGGGATCTCGTAGCCGCGGGCGGCGACGATCTCGCGCGCCTCCGCCAGCGGGATGCGGGGGAAGGGCACGGCGGGCACGGTCACTTCGATGCCGAAGAGCTCGGAGATCTCCTCGCCGTGCCTGTCCTTGACCGCCTGGATCGCGGTGGCCAGGAGCTCCTCCTGCATGCGGGCGACGTCCTCGTGCGAGTCGATCCAGCTGATCTCCGCGTCGATCGAGGTGAACTCCGTCGCGTGGCGCGAGGTGAACGAGGGGTCGGCGCGGAACGCGGGCGCGATCTCGAAGATCTTGCCGAAGCCGGCCGACTGCGCCATCTGCTTGAAGAACTGCGGGCTCTGCGCGAGGTACGCGGTCTTGTCCTCGAAGTAGTCGAGGCTGAACAGCTCGGCGTTGGACTCCGACGGGCTCGCCATGAGCTTGGGGGAGTGGATCTCGATGTAGTCGCGCTCGATCCAGTAGGTGCGCATCGCGTGCTCGAGGGTGGTCTGCACGCGGAAGATGAGGTTGTTGCGGCGCTGGCGCAGATCCAGGAAGCGCCAGTCCATCCGCTTGTCCAGGCCGCTGTCGGCCGCGATGGGGGTCTCCGGAAGGGCGGCGGCGGCGATGTCGAGGGTGTCGATCTTGATCTCCACACCGCCGAGCTTCACCCGCTCGTCGTGCTTGAGGGCGCCGCGCACGGTGAGGAAGGTGCCGTGGGTGAGCCCCGAGATCGTCTCGGTGAGGGCGAGCGCCTCCGGGTCCTGAGCCGAGCCGTCCTCGGCGGGCCGGGTCGCGGGGTTCACCAGCTGCACGGCTCCCGTCTCGTCGCGCAGGATGACGAACTGCACCTTCTTCTGGTCCCGGACGGTCTCCACCCATCCGGAGACGGAGACGGGACCATCGGGGCGGGCCTGCAGCTGCTGCACGAGAACGCGTTCACTCACAGTCGAAGAGTCTACGCGGCCCGTTCGGCCCGGAGACGCCGCGCCGAAGCGGCCCTCTCCGGGTGAAGGGCCGGACGCGGCGGTTCGCTAGACTCGGCGCCAGCGCCTCCGGGTCCCCGGGCCGGCGCGGATCCAGCCCCGACCGATGGGAGTCCCCGTGGAGTATTCGCAGCTGGTGGATCAGCTCTTCACCGGAACCAATTTCTTCGTCTTCGCCGTCGTCTACATCGTGCTCGTGGTGGCGATGTGGCGGATCTTCACGAAGGCCGGCCATGCGGGCATCCTCGCGATCATCCCGATCGTCAACCTCATCTTCCTCATCAAGATCGCCGGCTACTCCGGCTGGCTGGTGCTGCTGTACCTGATCCCGCTGGTGAACATCGTCATGGCGCTCGTGGTGGCGTTCGGCCTGGGCCGGCGGTTCGGGAAGGGCGGGGTCTTCTCGTTCTTCCTCCTCTGGCTCATCCCGATCATCGGCTACTTCGTGATCGGCTTCGGCTCGTCCCGCTACACGCCGCGGACCGCCTGAGCACGTGCCCGCCGAGCGCCTGCACCTCGTCCGCCACGGTGAGGTGCACAACCCCGAACGCATCCTCTACGGGCGGCTGCCGAACTACGAGCTGAGCGAGGCCGGCCACCGGATGGCGGAGGCCGCGGCGGCGTATCTCGACGCGGAGGAGCGCCCGGTGCGCGCTCTGCGCAGCTCGCCCCTGGTGCGGACGCGCCAGTCGGCGGCGCCCTTCCACGAGCGGTTCGGCCTGGACCCGGTGGTCGACGAGCGCGTGATCGAGCCGTGGAACGTCTTCGAGGGCACGCGGATGAGCCGCGCGCTGCGCAACCCGTGGAACTGGCGGCACCTCCTCCGTCCTTCCCGGCCCAGCTGGGGGGAGCCGTACGTCGACATCGCGGCGCGCATGCGAGAGGCCATGGACGCGGCCTGGGACGGCGCCGACGGCGGGGACGTCGTGATCGTCTCGCACCAGGCGCCGATCTGGATCGCCCACCTGGCCGTCGCGGGGCTGCCTTACCGGCACGACCCCCGCACCCGGCGCTGCGCCCTCTCCAGTGTGACCTCCTTCGAGCGGGACGGCGAGGTGTGGCGGGAGGTCGCCTACGCCACCCCGGCGGAGTCCGGGGGAGCGGTGGACGTCGGCGCGGTCTGAGGCAGGCGGCTCCTCTGGCCGCCCGGGTGCGCCTGAGCGGAGCGCAGCGCGCCCGAGAACGGAGCGCCCGAGAACAGGCGACTCGCCCGAGAACAGGAAGAAAACGGGGGAAAGGGCGGGGGTTCGGGCGAACATCCTGTTCTGAGGAGGGTGCCGGAGCCTGACGCCTCCCTGGGTCCGCGCTGAGATGATCCATAGATTCCCCTGCGAGGATGAGGGCATGCGCGCGGTATCGAAGGCCCTCATCGGTGCGCTCGCGGCCGTCCTGACAGTGGGGCTGAGCGCCTGCGGGAACGACCCGGTCGCCGAGCAGTACCTCTCCGGCGACGGCAAGGGCTACATCTCGGCGGAGTTCACGGTGGTCGAGATCGCCCCGGAGGACCGCGGGGAGCCGGTCGCCTTCGGCGGGGTCACCGAGCACGGCGACACGTTCGACAGCGCGGGCCTCGCCGGCCAGGTCGCGGTGGTGAACTTCTGGTACGCCCAGTGCGGGCCGTGCCGGGTGGAGGCGAAGGACCTCGAAGCCGTCTGGCAGCAGTTCCAGGGGGACGACGTCGCCTTCATCGGCATCAACACCTATGACCAGGCCGACACCGCGGCGTCCTTCGCCGAGGAGTTCGGGGTCACCTATCCGAGCATCATCGATGTGAACACCGGCGACGCCAAGCTCGCCTTCGCCCAGGCGACCCCCATCCAGGCCACGCCCACCACGCTCGTGCTCGACCGGCAGGGCCGGGTCGCCGCGCGCATCATCGGCCAGCTCGAGGGCGAGTCGATCCTCGCGACCCTCGTCAAAGACGTGCTCGCGGAGCCCGCGTGAGTCCCGACGCCGTCATCGGCTACGGCGGGCTCTGGCTCGCCATCCCGGTGGCGATGCTGGCCGGGCTCGTCTCCTTCCTCTCGCCCTGCGTGCTGCCGCTCGTGCCCGGGTACCTCGGCTACCTCGGCGGGGCGACGGGCACCGCGACCGCCGGCGGCACGGCAGGCGGTGCTGCGACGGGCCCGGCGGCCCGGTCCGCGGTGCGCACCGGCCGGGGGCGTCTGCTCCTGGGCGTCCTGCTGTTCATCCTCGGCTTCAGCGTGGTCTTCATCGCCTTCACCATCCTCGGCGGGGTGGCGGGGGCGTTCTTCATCCGCTGGGGCGACCTCATCACGCGCATCCTCGGCGTGGTGATCATCGGGATGGGGCTGGTCTTCCTGGGCCTGTTCGGCTTCGCCCAGCGGGAGTGGCGCCTGCACGTCTCGCGCGGCACCGGGATGATCGGCGCGCCCCTGCTCGGCATCGCCCTCGGCATCGGCTGGGCGCCCTGCATCGGCCCGACGCTCGCCGCGATCACCGCGCTCAGCTGGAACCTCGGCGATCCGTGGCGGGCGGCGCTGCTGGGGCTGGCGTACTCGCTGGGGCTGGGCATCCCGTTCCTGCTCATCGCGCTCGGCTTCGGCTGGGCGTCGCGCTCGCTCGGGTTCCTCCGCCGGCACATCCGGGTGATCAACGTCATCGGGGGAGCGCTGCTGATCGTGCTCGGCCTCCTGATGGTCACCGGCATCTGGACCGACGTCATGAGCAGGCTCGGGGCGGTGATGATCAGTGTCGAGCTCCCCCTCTGAGCCCCGCGATCCGCGCAGGGAGCCCCGTGGCCCGGGCGCGGAGCACCGTGACCGGTCCGCCGAGACCCGCGATGCCGATGCGGGCGAGATGGCCTCGGCGGGCGACCCGCTGCGGCCGAGCGACCACATCCGCGCCACGGGCGGCGAGGGCATCGCCCAGCCCCGGCTCGGCGTCGTCGGCTGGCTGCGCTGGGGATGGCGGCAGCTCACCTCGATGCGCACCGCGCTCATCCTGCTGCTGGTCCTCGCGATCGCCGCGATCCCGGGGTCGATCTTCCCGCAGCGGATGGCCGACCCCAACGGCGTCACGCAGTGGCAGAGCGACAACCCGGAGCTCTTCCCGGTCCTCGACGCGCTCGACCTGTTCGACGTGTATCTCTCGCCGTGGTTCTCGGCGATCTATCTGCTGCTGTTCCTCTCCCTGATCGGCTGCGTGCTGCCACGCATCGCGCACCACGCCAAGGCGCTGCGCTCCCGCCCCCCGCGCACCCCGGTGCGCCTGCAGCGGCTGGACGACTACCGTCGCACGGAGGCCAGGAGCGGACCGGAGGGCGTGGAGGCCCCCGCGCTCGCCGCCTCCGCGATCGATGCGGCGACCGCGCAGCTGCGCTCCCTCGGGTACCGGGTCGAGCGCTACGACGATGCGCGGTCCCTCTCCGTGTCCGCCGAGCGCGGCTACTGGCGGGAGAGCGGCAACCTGCTGTTCCACCTCGCCCTCGTCGGCGTGCTCGTGACCGTGGGCGTCGGCGGCGGTCTCGCCTACACCGGTCAGCGGGTCGTGACCGAGGGACAGACCTTCGTCAACACCCTGCTGGACTACTCCTCCATGAACCGCGGCCGCTTCGTCGGCGAGGACGCCCTCACGCCCTACGCGCTGACGCTGGACTCCTTCGACGTCACCTATCAGCCCTACGGGGGCGCCGCCTCCGGGCAGGCGGGGGACTTCTCCGCCAACCTCTCGGTGCGCGAGGCCGGCGGCGGAGGGGCGTGGGCCGGCTCGGTCCTGGTGAACCGGCCGCTGACCGTGGGCGGCGACAGCATCTACCTGCTCGGAAACGGCTACGCGCCGATGATCACCGTGCGTGACGCGGAGGGCCGCATCGTCTTCCGCGAGCCCGTGCCGTTCCTGCCGCAGGACAACAACATGACCTCCCTCGGCGTGGTGAAGGTGCCCGACGGCCTGCCCGAGCAGCTGGGGATGCTCGGGTTCTTCTACCCGACCGCGGCCGTTCTCGACACGGGCGCTCTCACCTCGATGTACGGCGACCTCGTCAACCCGCTGCTGACGCTCAACGTCTACGCGGGCGACCTCGGCATCGACGACGGCACCCCGCGCTCGGTGTACGTGCTCGACCCCACCGGGATGGAGCAGATCGCCGGCGGCGACAGCGCCGGGGAGGCCATCGAGCTGATGCCCGGCGCCACGGCGGAGCTGCCGGGCGGTCTCGGCTCGATCACCTTCGAGGACGTGTCGCCGGAGGGCGCGGCCGACTTCTCGCAGTCGGTCAAACGCTACGTGTCGCTGCAGATCCACCACGACCGCTCGGCGGTGTGGGTGCTGGTCTTCGCGCTCCTGGCGCTCGCGGGGCTGGGCCTGGCGCTCTGCGTGCCGCGCCGGCGCATGTGGGTGAAGGCGCAGGTGCAGGGGGACCGCGTGGTGCTGGAGTACGCCGGCCTCGCCCGGGGCGAGGACCCGACCCTGGCCGCGGCCGTGGACGACCTGGTTGCGCGTCACGAACGGCTGATGGACGATGGATCCGGCGTGCCGGATCGCGCGGAGGCTTCGAGCGGGAACCAGGCCCCCGGAGACCCGGATGACGGCACGACCTCGGAACGACAGGAAAGCAGGCAGTGACCATGCCCGATCTCGATTCCCTCTCGGTGCTGCTGCTGTGGACGGCGATCGCGATCTACGCGGTGGCGTTCGTGGCGTACGCCTTCGACCTCGCGCGCCGCTCCGAGGTCTCCTCCGACGCGAGACTGCGGGAGCGCGAGCTCGTCGCCGCGGGCGGCGGGGCGCTCCCGGACGCTGCGGCGTCCTCGTCGGGGAGCGCCGGCGACCCCGGGAGGCCGCGCTACGTGATGGCTCGGATCGGCACCGTCCTCACGGCGCTGGGCTTCCTCTTCCACCTCGTCGCCACGGTGCTCCGCGGGATCGCGGCCGAGCGCGTGCCCTGGTCGAACCTCTACGAGTTCGCCATGATCGGCACCCTCCTCATCGTCGCGGTGTACCTCGCCGTGCTCACCCGGGTGGACCTGCGCTACCTCGGCACCTTCGTCCTGGGCCTGGTGATCGTGCTGCTCGGCGGCGCGGCGATCAGCTTCTACGTGGAGGTCGTGCCGCTGGCCGACCCGCTGAAGAGCGTGTGGCTCGTGATCCACGTCTTCGTCGCCTCGCTGGCGACCGCGTTCCTCGCGCTGGCCTGCGCCCTCTCGGTGCTCCAGCTGATGCAGTCCCGTCGCGAGCGGCTGATCCGGGAGAGCGCCGGCACCGGGCTCCGCTTCCTCGGCACCCTCCCCACGGCCGAGCGGCTGGAGGGGCTGGCCTATCGTTTCGCCACGATCGGCTTCATCTTCTGGACCTTCACCCTCATCGCCGGCGCCATCTGGGCGCAGGACGCCTGGGGCCGCTACTGGGGCTTCGACGTGAAGGAGACCTGGACCTTCATCATCTGGGTGCTCTACGCCGGCTACATCCACGCCCGCGCCACCCGGGGCTGGCGGGGCAACCGCTCGGCATGGCTGTCGATCATCGGCTTCTCCGCGGTGATCTTCAACTTCACGATCGTGAACGTCTTCTTCAAGGGCCTGCACGCGTACTCGGGGCTCTGACGCGACGCCCTTCCTCCTGAGATCGCCCTTCCCTCTTCCCGAGGTCGCTCCTCATCTCTTCCCGAGATCAGGCGGTTCGCCCGAGATCAGGACGATTCCGGCGGTTTCGTCCTGATCTCAGGCTAATGACCTGTTCTCGGCGCGCTTCGGCGCGGCGGTGATCGCCGAGATGGCTCGGGCGGACCTCACCTGCGGAGGCTGGGGCGGAGAGAGGGACGTCACGCCGCGCGGAGGACGGCGCGGGCCGAGGTGGTGCGGCGCCGGGCGACGGCGAGCACCGTCGCGCCGAAGGAGAGCGCGCCCCACACCAGGAGGCCGGCGATCGCACTCCCGGTGCCGGGGGCGATGAGCGCGGCGGTCGCGGGCGCGGTGGGCAGGACCCCGCCGAGGGTCGCGAGCCAGGCGGGCACCGTCGACACGAGCCCGGTGGCCACCGCGACCACGCCCACAAGGGCGGCGATCCAGCGACCGGCCCCGCCGAACACGGCCACGAGAGCCTGGTGCACGGTGGCGAAGGCCACGCCGGTGAGCACGGCGATCCCCAGGAACGCCCACCAGGTCGCGACGTCGTACCGGGCGATGAGCTGCACCACCACGGCGACGAGGATCCCCTGCCCGACCCCGACGGCGGCCGCCGGGAGCAGCGTGCGCAGCGCCAGGACGGGTGCAGAACGGCGGGAGGTGAGCGTCTGCGCGGGTACGGCGCGGAGGACGATGAACGAGGCCAGCGCACCGAACCACAGCGCGACGGCGGCGAGGAGGGGGACGGCGGTGGCGCCGAACAGCGAGGTGCCGCCGGTGTCGGCGGAGACCGGGTCGGCGATGACCGAGGCCAGGGAGGCGGAGCGGTCGGCGCTGAAGCGGGGGATCTCCTCCACCGCGGTCTGCAGGCCGGTCGCCAGCTCTCCCGTGCCGTCGGCGAGCCGGCCGAGGCCGGTGACGAGCCCGGTGGCGCCGTCGGCCAGCGCGGTCGCGCCCGAGGCCAGCGCCCCGGCCCCGGCACCGAGCTCTCCCGCGCCGGTGCCCAGCTGACGGGCCCCGGCCGCGGACTGGTCGATGCCGCCCGCGATGAGACCCAGGGCGTCGGCGATGCCGGTCGCCGCCGTCCCGGCCTCGTCGAGCTGGCCGGCCACCTGCGCGGGCGCGGCCTGCGCGAAGCCGCTGAGGAACGCGGAGGCTCCGCCGGACGCCTGGGCCACGAGCCCGGCACCGTCGGCGACGCCGTCGGCGTCGCGGGCGCTCTCGAGCAGGCGGGCGCAGAAGTCCTCGTCGGCGCCCGAGGCCGCGCACTCGTCCGAGAGCGCGGTGAGCGTGCCAGCGACACCGCCGGCCTGGGCGGCGAGACCCGCGGCAGCGTCGGCTGCCCCGGCCGCGGTGTCCAGGAGGTCCTGGGGGACGAGGCCGTTCTCCCGGATCTGCGCCGCTCCGGCGTTCAGGCCGGTGCCGAGCTGCCGGATGCCGCCACCGATCGCGGCGGTGTTCGAGGCGAGGGAGTCCAGCCCCGAGGCCAGTGCGGACGCCCCGCCGGCCAGCTGCCCGGCACCCCCGGCGAGCTGTCCGGCGCCGTCCGCGAGGGCGGTCGCGCCGCCGGGGAGCTGCCCCGCGCCGTCGGCCGCCTGCCTCGTGCCGGTGGCGATCTCGCCGGCGCCGTCGGCCGCCGTCCCGAGCTGCTCCCCCAGAGTGGTGAAGGCCAGGAGGATGTTCTCCGTGGTGGCCTCGGTGAGCATGCCGCCGAGGGCCGTGGTCGCGGCGTGTGCGACCTGACCGGTGATGAGGTCGTCGGCGACCCGCCCGTCGGGCGGGGTCGTGACCGAGATCGTGGCCTGTGCGGGGGCGACGCCCTCGTCCTGGATCGCGCGCCCCGCGGACGTCGCGGCGGCGGAGAACTCCTCGGGGATCGTCACGACCGCCTGATAGGAGCCGTCGGCCAGGCCCGCGGTCGCGTCCTCCTCGTTGGAGATCACCCAGGTGAGGTTCGAGTCGACCTCGTCGGACCCCTCGACCAGGCCCGCGGCGAGCTGACGGCCGAGCGGCGTGTACTGGCCGTCGAGCGTGACCGGCTCGTCGAGGTTGACGATCGCGGCGGTCATCCGGTCGAGGTGCGCGGTGGGGTTCTCCAGAGCCAGCACGAGCACGCCGCCGAGCACGGCGGGGAGCAGCAGCACGCCGAGGAGGGTCAGCCAGGTGATCGGGCGCCGGCTGCGCGCGCGTTCCAGGGCCGGGGAGAGGGAGCGGGAACGGGTCATGCGGTCACCTCGGGGGCGTCGATGCGGTGCGCGGGGGCGCGGAGGTCGAGGACGGCGGCGTCCGGTCGCCCGGAGTCGGCCAGGAGGGCGCGGGCGGACTCGGCGTCTGCGGCGGTGAGGAGTAGTGTGCGCGGTCGTGCGGCATCGCGCAGGAGGGCGGCGGCCTGATCCCGGTCGGCTCCGGTGAAGCGGTCGATGCCGTCCACCACGACGATCCGCGCCCCGCTGCGCAGCGCGGTGGCGAGGTCGCGGAGGCCGGCGGCGGGCTCGGTCACCAGGACGCAGCCGACGTGTCCGCGCACCCACGCGGCCCGTCCGGGGAGGAGGTGCCCCCCGACCCGCAGGCGTCCCTCGGCGGGGGAGACCCGCCCGGTGACGACGAGGGTCAGCAGGCGGAGGGCCGCCGCGTCCCGTCCGGTGACGACCAGCGCGCCGTCCTCCGGCACCCGCAGGGAGATCTCCTCCCGTGCCCGGTCGCGGGCCGGCGGGGTCAGTGCGTCGGACGACAGCACGAGGCCCTCGGCGGCGATCGCGGAGGCGTCGCCCGGCCAGTCCGCCAGCAGCCGTTCGCGCTCCACCGCCTCGCCCTCGATGTCCACGTGAGGGAGGATGCGGGCGAGCCAGGACGGCAGCCGCCAGGCATGGTCGCCGAGGATCGTCATGAGGGCGGGGATGAGGGTCATCCGCACGAGGAAGGCGTCGATGGCGATGCCGGCGGCGAGGCCGAGGGCGATCGGCTTGATGGAGGAGTCGCCCTCGGGCACGAACGCGGCGAACACGGCGAACATGATGAGCGCGGCGGCGGTGACCACGCGGGAGGATCCGACGAAGCCCTCGCGCACGGCGCGGATCGCCGCGGATCGCCGGGTGGCGGCATCGCGCGAGTCCGGGTCGTGGACGTACTCCTCGCGCATCCGGGAGACGAGGAACACCTGGTAGTCCATGGCGAGCCCGAAGAGGACGCCCATGAGGATGATCGGCATGAAGCTGATCACGGGTCCCGTCCGGGTGACGTGCAGTGCGTCGGCGAACCAGCCCCATTCGAACACCGCGGCCACGATCCCGAAGGCCGCCGCGATGGAGAGGAGGTAGCCGGCCGCCGCCGTGATCGGCACCCAGAGGGAGCGGAACACGATCGTCAGCAGCACGAGGGAGAGCCCCACCACGAAGAGGCCGAAGGGCAGGAGCGCAGCGCCGAGCTGGTCGGAGATGTCGATGGACACCGCGGTGAACCCGGTGACCTTGAGGTCGACGCCGAACTCGGCGAGCCACGCGTCGTGATGGGAGCGGAGCTCCCGCACCAGCTCGGCGGTGGCGGGGTCGTCCGGAGCCGTGGCCGGGATGATCTGCACGATGCCGGTGTCGGCGGTGAGGTTCGGGGTGGCCAGCACCACCTCGGCCACGCCGGGCACCTCGGCCACGGCGTCGCCGATGTCGGTCATCAGCGTGACCGGGTCGGTGGAGGTGATGATCGTGCCGGTGAGGATGAGCGGTCCATTGAACCCGGGGCCGAAGTGCGCGGCGGTGAGGTCGTAGTTCTGCCGGGCCTCGGAGTCCTGCGGGAGGACGCCCGCGTTCGGCAGGGCGAGGCCGAGGTGGAGCGCGGGCACCGCGACGATGCCCAGGCCCAGCACGACGGCGAGCGAGGTGAGCACGGGCCGGCGGGTGACCGCGCCGACCCAGCGCCGGGAGAACGGGACGCGCGCCTTCGGCGGTGCGCCGGACTCCTCCTCCGCGTCCTCCGCGTCCCGGTGCGGCTTCTCGGGGCGGGGCCTCTTCGGCGGGCGGGGGAGCCGGCCGCGCACACGTCCCTTGACGAACCCGAGGAACGCGGGGGTGAGGGTCACCGACACGGCCACGGCGATGGCGACCGAGACGGCGGCGGCGATGCCCATCGTGGTGAGGAAGGGGATCCCCGCGAAGCTCAGGCCCACCAGGGCGATGAGCACCGTGATGCCGGCGAAGACGACGGCGGACCCCGCGGTGCCGACGGCGCGCGAGACGGAGTCCTCCGGCTCGACGCCGGCCCGCACCTGGTCCTGGTGGCGGGCGATGATGAACAGCGCGTAGTCGATGCCGACGGCCAGGCCCAGCATGAGCGCCAGCAGCGGGGTGGTCGAGGAGACCGGGGCGAAGGCGGTGGCGGCGAGGATCCCGGCCATCGAGATGCCCACGCCCAGGAGGGCGGTGAGGAGGGGGAGCCCGGCGACGACGAAGGAGCGGAAGGTGACGATGAGCACCAGCAGGGCGATCAGCACACCGACCGCCTCGGTCAGGGTGAGTCCGGGGATGTCCATGGCGAAGAGGTCGCCGCCGACCACGGTGCGGCTGCCCTCCGGGAGCTCGGCCGCGAGGTCGGCCACGGCGGCGTTCAGCGCGTCGATCGAGGCCTCGGTGATGTCGGTGGACTGACCGTCGAACTGGAGGCGAACGATCGCGGCATGCTCGTCATCGCTGACCAGGCCCGTGACCTGCTCGGAGAAGGGCGAGGTGGCCGCGAGCACCTGCTCCTGGTCGTCGATGGCGTCCACGGCGCGGTCGATGGGGCCGCGGTAGGCCTCGTCGGTGACCCGGTCGCCGTCGGCTGCGACCACGATGAGCTGCGCGTTCGTGCCGCTCACCTGGGGGAAGGAGCGGGAGAGCTGCTCCAGGCCCGCCTGGGACTCGGTGCCGGGGATCGAGAAGGAGTTGTCGGTGCCCTGGTTGAGGACGAGCGCGCCTCCGCCGACGATGCCCAGGACGATCAGCCAGGAGAGGAGCACGCGCCACGGGTGGCGATACGACCAGCGCCCCAGGGAGGACAGGAGTGTGGACACGCGGGTTCCTCTCGATGCGGCGAGTGGTTGGATACAGGAATGTATCGGATACATCACTGTATCCTCCGGAGGGTGCGAGAATCTGTGCACGGGGTGTGAAGGAGGAGCCGATGTCTGTCGAGGTGACACCGCGCCGGGAGCACACCCGGACGCGCCTGCTGGACGCCGCGGCCGAGGTCTTCGCCGAGGCGGGGATCGATGGCGCCAGCGTGGAGGCCGTGTGCGAGCGCGCCGGCTTCACCCGCGGCGCGTTCTACTCGAACTTCGACAGCAAGGATCAGCTCTTCCTCGAGCTCACCGCCCGGGTGAAGAGCACCCGGATGGACAGCGTGCGGGCGCGGGTGGATGAGCTCGCCGGGGATGGCTCGCTGTGCGCCGGGAGCGACCTGGCGGATCTCGTGCAGCAGGTGATGATGATCGGCGGCGACGAGCGCACCGATGTTCTGCTGCTGAGCGAGATGCGCATCCGCGCGCTGCGCGACCCGGAGTTCGCCCGCGCCTTCCTCGCCCAGGAGAGCATGATGCAG